>JAGUYX010000170.1 GCA_020061145.1 Anaerolineales bacterium
AAGCGTGCAGATCCGTGACCTGGGTTTCGAAATCAACGAAATCTTCTACCGCGATGCCGGTGTGCCTACGGTCGGATTGTCCATCATCGCCAACGACGAATACATCGCCGCCAACCCGGATGTGATCGCTCGTTTTGTCGCAGCCAGCCTCAAGGGTTGGGATGCCGCCCGCAACAACCCCGATGCCGCCGCCCAATCCCTGGTGAACACCTTCATCTCCGGCGATAAAGAGCAAATCCTGAAACAGCTCCAGGTCGACCTGTTGCTGCTCTGCGCTCCCGGCTCAACCCGATTGGGCGAACCCCCTGTGGAAAACTGGGATCGCACCTTCGAGTTGCTGACCACCTACCAGGGCTTGCCTACCGATAAACCCATCACCGATTATTTCACTACCGAGTTTATCCCAGAGGATGGACCAGCCTGCCCATAGGTGCGTTTTTATCAACGCAGTTCAAATTCAGGAAAGCACACATGACCTTTAACCCACAAATTTCCCATAGCGCCCATATCAAAGGTACCAGCGTTTCCAAAACGTATGTGACCAAGGATGGAGAAGTCCTGGCACTGCAACCCATTGATTTTGAGATCCAATCTGGCGAGTTTGTCAGCCTGATCGGTCCGAGTGGATGCGGGAAAAGCACTTTGATGCTGATGGTTGCCGGTCTGCTGCCCACGACTACCGGGGTGATCGAAATTAATGGAACGCCCCTGGAAAAACCGTTAACCGATGTGGGTATCGTTTTTCAGGATCACTTGCTGCTGGATTTTCGAACTGCTATAGACAATATACTTCTACAAACCCAGATACGCAGGTTTGACGAGGAGGCGGCGCGCCAGAAAGCAAACCGCCTCCTTGGACAGCTTGGATTGGAAAACGCTGGCAAACGTTATCCAAACCAGCTTTCGGGTGGGATGCGTCAGCGCGTCTCACTGGGACGTGCTCTGATACATGACCCAAGTGTGTTACTGATGGATGAGCCGTTTGGCGCCCTGGATGCCATTACCCGCACTCAGATGCGTCATGATCTGGAAACTCTATGGTTAGAAAAACGGAAAACGGTCTTGTTTATCACGCATAGTGTAGAAGAAGCGATTGGCCTCTCCGATCGGGTGTTGGTTATGTCAGCCGGCCCGGGAAAAATAATCGAAGAAATTCGTGTCGATCTGGAACGACCGCGCCCGGTGGAAATCGGCGAGAACAAAGCTTTTATCGAGTACGCCGATCATGTTTATGGAATCTTTCGGCAGCTCGGTGTCCTGAAAATTTAAACAAATGAACATCCTGATAACCGGTGGAGGCGGATTTCTCGGTGTTCACCTGGCTGATGCATTAATTTCGGCCAAACACAATGTGACGCTCTATGATCTGCGATTTTCGCCGAAACAGGCCAACCAGAGTAGAGAGAGAACAACTTCAAATCTGGAATTGGTTCACGGCGACATACGAGATGAAATTCACCTTAAGGAAATAATCTCCAAGCGGCGAATTGAACAGATCATCCACCTGGCAGCCTTGCTCACAGAAGAATGCGAGGGCCATCCTGCGCGTGGAGTAGATATCAACTGTAGGGGCAGCGCGGTGGTCTTCGAGGCAGCCATTAGAATGGGTGTTGCCCGAGTAATATTTGGGAGTTCAGTGGCAGTTTTCAACAATGATCCCTCCTTCACCTGGGGAGATGACCGTCCTTATGGTCCGGTTAGCCTTTATGGAATCAGCAAAGTATTTGTGGAGCAGCTGGCCGATCACTTGAATAAAGCCAACCAACATACCAGTTTCCTTGGACTTCGCTTTGGTTGGATTTATGGGCCAGGCCGAGATCGTGGTTGGCGCGAGGTTCAGGCAATGATCGAAGGGTTCGCACGCGGCGACAAGCGGGTGCGTTACCCGGATTACCACGCGCCGATGGATTGGACTTATGTAGAGGATGCTGTACAGGCTGTGACTTGTGTGTTAACTCAAACAAACCCTGGAGATGTACCAGCCTACAATGTATGCGGTGATTACCGATCCGTTCAGGATGCAGTGGCTTATTTACTCGCAAAGTTTCCCCATGTAAAAGCAATCCCATACGCGGCAGATTTGCCCCCTGTTGGGTGGCAATTTCAGAATGAACGCATCTGCACAGTGGCTGGTTTTACGCCCGGTTATCGTTTAGAAACTGGATTGGAAAAGACATTGGAGCGGTTACAACCAGAATTTCATAAAAAGGATGCCGAATGACAAATCAAATCATACGCGTCGGTTTAGTCGGTGCGGGCAGCATTGCTCAAGTTGCCGAACTACCAGCCCTCTCCGCGGAAAACGGCGTGGAGATTGCTGGTGTAGTGACCGCGCACGCTGAAACTGCCGCTCGTAATCTAAAACGATGGCCAATTCAGCGCGCCTATGAATCTGCAGAAGAAATGATCGCTGAAGCCAGCCTGGATGCGTTGTTTATCCTGACGCCCAAAAAGATACATACCGCTTATGTCAAAATGGGTTTGGAAGCCGGGCTGGATGTCTTCTGTGAAAAACCATTGACCACTGTTATGGACGAAGCCCTTGCTTTAGTTAACCTGGCTGATGAAATGGGCAAAATATTGATGGTAGGTTTCAACCGACGTTATGCCGAAGTATACGAACGTGCCCGGGCTGAGTTTGGCAGTAGTCACCCGCAATTCGTTGTCGCCCAGAAAAACCGGCAAGGCTCAGAATACCGGGCGACATTGGAAAATGCAATTCATATGATCGATTTACTGCGCTGGTTTTGCGGAGAAGCTGAAGAGGTTACCGCCTATAGCATTGCACCTGACCCATACGCAGAAGACGGGACTATGGCTCTGATCCGTTTTAATCGCGGGTCGATCGGAACTCTTGTGGCAGCCCGTTCTGCGGGAGAATGGGATGAACGCCTGGATGCATATGGTGGGATGAAAAGCGTCCGAGTAATCGCCCCAGATAGTGTGGCTGTGTCTGCGGATGGGCATACCACATTCACCGAGATGCGGCCGCGTGCATACGGTTGGGCTGAGGTAAATCGGACGATGGGTTTCGGGCCGGAAGTAACCCACTTTATCGACTGCGTACGGCATCGCCAGCAACCCCGCACATCAGGTCGCGATGCGTTACGCACGCAAGAATTGGTCGATGAAATCCTGAGGGCTGCTGGTTTACCTTTAGAAGACAAAAGTCAAGCATAACCTGGCGAGGAGAAAATTCCATGCAGATGAAAGTTGGCACCTGGTTACCCAACTTTGGGTACGAAGATAAGGATGGCATTGATCACGAAGGTCGGTTAAGACATTGGATTATCCGCTCTGAGCAACTGGGGCTTGATTCAATCTTCGTCACCGACCACCTGTTGCGCGCCCGAAATATGTACCGGCGCACCTGGCTGGAACCGATGACCAGTCTGGCTTATGCTGCTGCCCTGACAAGTAAACCTTTGCTGGGGCCAGGCGTGCTTTTGTTACCTTTACGTAACCCTGTGATGCTGGCCAAGATGTGCGTCACGCTACAAAAACTAAGCAACGGACGGTTTGTTCTGGGGGCGGGAACCGGCTGGTTTCCGCACGAATTCGAAGCAGTAGGTACAAAAAAATCCGAACGGGGTCGCCGCAGCGACGAGGTTTTGGAAATTGTCACCCGGCTGTGCGCTGGGGAAGAACTCACTTTCAAGGGTGAGTTTTATCAGATCGATGCGGTGCAGATCGAACCATCTCCGGTTAAATTACCAATCTGGATCGGGGGTGGCTCTCAAGTTGAGCATAAAGACTCGGTGGAAAGGCCGCGTCTGCACCCGAATGTCGCCCGGCGGATTGCGCGATATGCCGATGGCTGGTTCTCCCGCCCGACTGCCCAGGCCGAGCAGATCAAGCAGGATTGGGAACAGTTGCTACCTTATTTTGAAGAGGCAGGACGCAATCCGGACGAGGTCCAAATTGTACATGGACAATTGATTCATGTCACTACAGAGAAAGATCGCGCGAAAGCGCTGGAAATCCAACATAAGGCTGCCTGGGATGTTCTGGGGTCGGGACGTTCACGCGAACTGCTGGAACAAACCTACATGTTTGGTACCACAGAAGAGATCGTGGAAAATCTTACCAGACGCGCTGAAGCGGGCATCGAGCATATCGTACTGCACCCGTTCACTGATGATCCGGAACAACTCGAGCTATGGGCTGATACCCTGATCCCCCACCTGCGGGCGATCAGAGTAAGTAGATAACGTTATGCGCCTGGCACGTATCAAAACACCATCGCGCGATACGGTTATCGGGCTGCTGGAAAAGGAGCAGCTATTGCTCACCCCACATCACGACCCGATAGAAGTTCTGTCTCTGGAACAACCTGCCCTGACCGGTGAAAGGTTATCCTGGGCCGATTTGGAGGCCAACAAGCTGCCGGGATTCGAGATTTTGCCACCGATCGATGCACCTGAAGTATGGGCGTTCGGTTTTACTTATCGGCGTGGGCCACAGTTCTCGCGTTCGCCCGTGATCCCGAAAGGGCCTGCTTATACGCATGCAATTAATTCCGGTCGACCAGAAATCTTCTTTAAAACCACCGGCTTCCGGGTTGTGGGTCACAATATGGCCGTGGGAATTCGGGGCGATGCCCAATACGGTGCTGTCGAGGCTGAGCTGTGCATGATTGTGGATGCAAACGGCCAGCCGGTATTGTTCACTGGGGGGAATGACGTTTCGGCCTGGGATATTGAAGCCCAAAACCCGCTCTGGCTGGCTCAATCCAAGACCTTCGAAGCCTGTTGTGCACTGGGGCCAATTGCGGTGACGCGCGAGCATCTCCCTGCTAATGCCCAAGTGCGTTGCCGCGTCTTGCGCAACGAGGCAGTGTTGTTCGACGATGCCGTACCACTAAGTGACCTGCTCTGGTCTTTCGACGAGCTGGCTGCTTTTGCCCGAACTTACACACCGCTACCGGCGGGCACGGTGTTAATGACCGGCACCGGAGTCATCCGACCGGATGCCGAAAGCCTGGAAGCCGGCGATGTGGTCGAGATAAGTATAGACGGTATCGGCGTGCTGAGAAACCCGGCTCGCCGGCTTTACGCCGCAACAGATTTTCGAATGTACGAATTCAAGCGCTAAGCCGAACCAGCCCTCAAGCCCAGAACATCACCCACCAATCGTCCTCTCCCAGTACCAAACCGGCCGGCTGCCGTTTTTTCGATAGCGCGCTCAACGCCCATTTGTGGCTATTTCGCTGAAATCCAATCTGTTATTACTGGGTAATGGCTATGCGCATAAACCGAATTAGCCTCTGGATGAACAACAGATTAATATTTCCCGTTAAACGGTGAAAATTGCCCCGTTTTTCGTGTATAAACAAGAAAATTTTGCGCTTTATCATTCGATTTTCAATTCCAGTTTCCAGGGAGAGGAAGGCTTTCATGAAATCTAAGCGGGAAGAATTGCGCCGCCGCCAACAGCGCCAGAAATTAATCAAACGCACCGGCTGGAGCGCCCTGGCGGTGATCGCCATCGGCCTGGTCGGTGTCGTCGTCTGGCAAATCACCCGCCCCTCCGCAGGCGAGGCGGTGCCGGTGATGGCCGATATCAGCCATGTGGAGGAAACCACCGACCCCGGGCCGTATAACTCCGAGCCGCCCACCTCCGGGCGCCATTACGCCTCCTCGCTCGAGGCCGGGTTCTACCAGGAAGAAGACCTGCAACGCTATTTGCCCCACCCGGAAGGTCTCCTGGTGCACAGCCTGGAGCACGGTTATGTGATCTTCTGGTACAACTGCGAAACGCTCGACGCCAGCGCCTGCCAGACGCTCAAGGAACAGATTCAGGGTGTGATGGAGGCGGTGGGCAACGCCAAGGTAATCGCTTTCCCGCGTCCCGGCCAGGCTGAGCCGGTGGTGATGACCTCCTGGGGGCAGCTCCAACGCTTCAACGAGTTCGATCCCCAGCTGGCCCAGCAGTTTGTGGAACGCAACCGCAACCGCGCTCCCGAGCCCAACGCGCCCTGAAAAGCAACCCCTCCCCAACAACTCTTTTTTCACAATAACCCCCGCCCGGCGCAGCTCAGGGGCGGACAGGCAGTAAGAAATGGCTTTTTTCTTCCTGCCCGTCCTAAAAAAGAGGTTTTTTAGGTGTTGAACACCTAAATCCTCCCGCTTTCAGGGCGGGTGTTCGCCCTTGAACCCGGCCCTGCGCCGGGCGGCTAACTGCTCTCCCCCAGCGCCTGGGTCAGGTCGGCCAGCAGGTCATCGATATGCTCCAGCCCAACAGACAGCCGCACCAGCCCGGGATCCACGGCGATGGGCGAGTCCGCGGTGGAAGCGTGGGTCATGGCGGCCGGAATTTCAATCAACGACTCAACCCCGCCCAGCGATTCGGCCAGGGCAAATATGCGCGTGCTTTCGGCGATCCGGCGGGCGACTTCCACCCCGCCGCGCACCACAAACGAGACCATGCCGCCCCCGTTGCGCATCTGCCGGCGGGCCAGCTCCGCCTGGGGATGCGAATCCAGAAACGGGTAAAGCACTTTTTCGACCATCGCCTGGCCGGTCAGGTACTCGGCGATCGCCTGGGCGTTTTCATAATGGCGATCCATACGCACCGGCAGGGTCTTCAGGCCGCGCAGCACCAGGAAACAATCCAGGGGGCCGGGTACCGCGCCCACCGCGTTTTGCAGGAAAGCCAGCCTGTCGCGCAACGCCTGCTGGCGCACCACAATTGCCCCGCCCACCACATCCGAATGACCGCCCAGGTATTTGGTGGTGGAATGGATCACCAGGTCGGCGCCCAATTCCAGCGGGCGCTGTATATACGGGGTGGCAAAGGTGTTATCCACCGCCAGCCAGGGAGGCGTGGGCCGGGCCTGGGCCAGCTCCGCTACCGCGGCAATATCGGTGATGCCCAGCAAGGGATTGGTGGGCGTCTCCACCCAGATCAGGCGCGTCTCCGGGCGCAAGGCGGCTTTCACCTGCGATAGATCGGAGGCGTCCACATAGGTAAAATCCAGCCCATACGGGCGCAGCACACGCTCGAACAGCCGGTAAGTGCCGCCGTAAACATCGTTACCCGCCAGCACGTGGTCGCCGGGCGATAACAGGCGCAGGACGGCGTCGGTGGCGGCCATACCCGAGGCAAAAGCCAGCCCGTATTCTCCGCTCTCCAGGGCAGCCAGGCAATCCTCCAGCGCCTTGCGCGTCGGGTTGGCAGTGCGGGAATATTCGTAGCCGCGGTGCCGCCCCACCCCCTCCTGGACATAGGTGGAGGTCTGGTAAATGGGGGTCATCACTGCACCGGTGGTCGGGTCGGGCTGCTGGCCGGCATGGATGGACAGGGTTTCAAATTTCATGACGAGTTAGCCTTTATTAATAAATAATGTGAAGTACATAACAAGCGTGACGAAAAAGTTCAGTTGTGTTAAGATAAGTCTCAGAAATCTGCGACAAATTGCGTCATAATAACCGGGTTACACATTGAGCCGGCGCGATGATTAAGCAAATGTCCGGCAACTCAACACCCTCCCGATTAAACCACATGGCCGTATTTGCAGAGTTCAGGGTTTACGCTCAAAAAAACAAATTTTAGCACAAGGAACGACCGATGAACGAAACTCGGGCTTATCCGAAAACAGCCCCGGCCACTGAGCGCAAGCCACAGTATTTCGAAAACATCCTGGGCACCATCGGCCAGACCCCGCTGGTCAGGCTGAACCAGGTGGTCAGGGGCTTCAGCCAGGCGACGATTCTCGCCAAGCTGGAGTATTTTAACCCGGCCGGCTCGGTGAAAGATCGCATCGGCCTGAATATTATCCAGGACGCCGAGCGCCAGGGGCTGATCCAGCCCGGCGGCACGATTGTAGAAGCCACCTCGGGCAACACCGGCGCCGGCCTGGCGCTGGCCGCAGCCATCAAAGGCTACAGGTGTATCTTCGTCATGCCGGACAAGATGAGCCAGGAAAAGATCAGCTTTTTACGCGCCCTGGGAGCCAGGGTGGTCATCACCCCCACCGCCGTCGGCCCGGACGACCCGCGCAGTTATTACAGCGTGGCGCGCCGCATCGCCAAAGAAACCCCCAACGCCATGCTGGCCGACCAGTATTACAACCCCGCCAACCCGGAAAGTCACTATAAAACTACCGGGCCGGAGATCTGGGAGCAAACCGGCGGGAAGATCGATGTCTTCGCCTGCGGGCTGGGCACCGGCGGCACGGTCAGCGGGACGGCGCGCTATTTAAAGGAAAAGAACCCCCAGATCAAGATCCTCGGGGTCGATATCCTCGGCTCGCTGATTTATGAAACCTGGAAGCTGGGCAAAATGCCCACCGACCCCTACCTGAAGACCTACAAGATCGAAGGCATCGGCGAAGATTTTATTCCCGGGACGCTGGATTTGAGCCTGTTGGACGAAGTGGTGCAGGTCAACGATAAAGAATCCTTCCTGATGACCCGCCGCCTGGCGCGTGAAGAAGGCATCTTCTGCGGCGGTTCGTCGGGCTCCGCCGTGGTTGGGCTGGGCAAATCCGAGATCCTGCGCAACCTGAAAGCGGGTCAGGTCGTGGTGGTGCTGCTGCCCGATTCCGGCAACCGCTACCTGAGCAAAGTCTATGACGACAACTGGATGCGGGAAAACGGCTTTCTGGCGGACGAAATGGTCGCCGCCACGGTGGCCGATGTGCTGGCGCAGCGTAAGCTGCTCAACCTGATCACCGCTTCTCCCGACGAGGAGATGACCGAAGTCGTCTCGTTGATGAAAACCTACGACATCTCTCAGGTGCCGGTGGTGGATGAAAACAGCCGCCTGCTCGGCAGCGTGACCGAAGTGGATTTGCTGGAGCACCTGCTCTACGCCGGGCACGAACACAACCCCCACGAAACCATCCGCACGATGATCAACCCCAACGTGCTTACCGTTTCCCCCGACGACCGGGTGGAACAGGTGATGCCCGCATTCGAACGCGGTAAATTTGTGGTGGTCACCGCAGGCGAAAAACCGGTGGGCATCCTCACCAAAATCGACCTGATCGATTTCCTCTCCAAACAAATTCACTGGTAAGGCCGGCGGGCAAACCTTCCACCACCCGCCACAGGTGTATGCATTTATGAACAGTTATCTCTCCCCCCGTCCCCTCTCCACCCAGGATAAGCTGCTGCTTGGTCTTTCGCGCTACTGGATCCTGATCTTTGGCCTGACGTACGGCCTGTTCGTCGGGCTGCCCTTCCTGGCGCCGGTCTTCATGCAACTGGGCCTGGATTTGCCCGGCCGCGGGCTTTACTGGTTTTACTCCTTCTTCTGCCACCAGCTTCCGGAACGTTCCTTCTTCCTGTTTGGCGCGCAGCCAATGTACTCGCTGGCGCAAATCCAGGCTGTCTGGCAAAACACCTTCGACCCGATGACCCTGCGCCAGTACATCGGCGGCCCGCAAATGGGCTGGAAAGTGGCCTGGTCGGATCGCATGATTTCGATGTACACCAGCATCTGGTTTTTCGGCCTGTTGTGGTGGCCGCTGCGCAAATGGCTGCGCCCGCTGCCCTTCTGGGGGCTGGTTCTGCTGGCTCTGCCGATGATGGTGGACGGCACCAGCCACATGATCAGCGACCTGGCGGGGATTGGCCAGGGCTTCCGGGATAGCAACGCCTGGCTGGCGGAGCTGACCGGCAACGCCTATCCGGCCGGCTTTTACGCCGGCGACCAGCTTGGCTCGTTCAACTCCTGGATGCGCCTGATCACCGGCACCCTGTTTGGGCTGGGGTTCGTCTGGTTCGGCTTCCCCTACGTCCAGGAATGGTTTGCCCAGGTCAGGGAACTGATTCGCTCCCGCCAGCAGGCGCGCGAGCAGATCCTGCGCCAGGCGCTGGCTGCCGCCCAGGGGAACGAGCAGCCCACCCAGACTTCGCCGGGCAGGGGCGGCTAAACCATGCAAGAATCCCCGTCTGCCTCGAAAACCTGCTTCACCACCTGTGGTGGTAAAATCAGCGACCCTGACCAATATCCCAGTGCAGAATTCCACGGCGAGCGGGTATACTTCTGCACGCGCGCCTGCTTGCGCGCTTATTTGGGAGATCCCGAGCGCTTTATGGCCGGGGAAATCGAACACCCTGAAGACGACGAGACTTAACGCATGAATTTCATCAAATCAAGATGGCCCTTTATCATGCTGGTCGCCGCGATCAGCATTTTGTTGTTAATGCTGGGCTTG
>JAGUYX010000222.1 GCA_020061145.1 Anaerolineales bacterium
TCAGGATGACAATTGTAAAAACCCCTCACCCAACCTCTCCCTGCCCGGGGAGAGGCTTTCTCCTTCGAACCGGCACTCGCAGTAGTCTGGAGTGCGGCAGCTTGCTGCCGCTACGCAAGCAAGCCTCAGCGCAGCTCGGGCACTCCACAACACCACATTGTCGTCCGAAGGAGGAGCCTTGTGCCGACTGAAGGATTCCTCTGGCGATTGGGCTGCTCCAGGCGGTTGACGTTATAGGGATCCTGCGTGCAGCCAAACGACGGCTGGCTCAGGATGACAGGCGGAGGGACAGACTGAAGTCTGTCCTACGGGTGCGACAGGCTTCAGCCTGTCGATCAGCCCCTCACCCATACCCTCTCCCGCCAGGAGAGGGCTGTTTCTCCCCACCAAAAGACGAGTCGGACTCGAAATAAAAAAAGGTCAATACCAACTGTATGCAATCTTCCTCCGGATACGCTATAATCCACATGGACTTCCCTCCAACCATCAGGATGTGTTCATGACCGATAACCGCAAAATTGCCCGTCTGCGCAGCGAAATTATCGAACTGGAGACGGAAAAACGTGAGCTGGATACCCGCGTGAACAGCGCCGGGATGTGGGTCATGCTCGGATTAGGCGCACTGCTTCTGGGTTTGCTGCTGTATTTCTTTATCTGGGGTACGGTGGGGCTTGCGTTCGCCAGCGCAGGGCTGGTGGTCATGCTCTGGCAATGGATCCGCCGGAACACCTGGCGCGGCCGCCAACGCCAGATCCTGGACGAAATCGAACATGCCCGCCAGGAAATCGCCAGTGAAATGGGACTGGCTTCTGTAAAAATCGTGTAATCCAACCGGGGGTAACGTCACCGCGATGGATTGATCACCGACCAGGCCAGCCAGGTGACCAGCGCCACATAGGGCAGCAGGAAGAACCACGCCAGCCTGAGCTTTTTTCGCTCCAGGGCAAAGGCCGCCGCCAGGTGTAATAACGGCAGGAATAAGCCCACCAGGCGAAACCGGGGGCTGCCTCCCAGATAAATCGCAAAAGGTAAGGCCAGGATAGCACCCGCCACCACCCAGATGACGCTTCTCCGGAAGATGCCAATCATTGGGACCAGCACTGAAAGCAAAATCACCGGCCAGCCAAAGACCAGCGGCGCCACGTCGGGGAAAATGGTTGCCAATGCGGCGCCCAGCACCCCGCCCCCCAGCAGACCCAGCAGAAAATATTCCAGGTATCGCTTGCTCAGGATCATCCCCCTAATTCTACCCTTAAGCCGGCCAATATTCTCCGTATACCACAATGCGGCTGTGTTTCTGGCGGCGCGCTTCTTTCAAGGCGCGTTGGGCGCAGGCCACCAGACCGGTCGGCGATTCGCTGTCTTTAGGCCCCTCAGCAATCCCGGCGCTGATGCTCAGCTCCATCTCGACCACCGGACCCTGGCTGGGGAAAAGCACAAATGGGCGGGTCGCCACGCGTAATTGCAGGCGTTTGGCGACCGTCACCGCGGCCTGCGCCGGAGTCTCAGGCAACAATACCAGGAATTCGTCGCCGTTATACCGGGCGCTGCGATCCACCGTTCGGATATTTTCGTAAATCATCATCCCGATCCAGCGGTGAATCTCGTTCACCAGCGCCAGACCATGCTCGTGGTAAAGGCGGGAGATATCGTTGACCCGCAGCGAGATTATCGCCACCGGGTAGCGGTATCGCAGGCTGCGCTGCAATTCCTGGGCGATCAGGCTGTCCATCGAGCGCTGGTAGAGCAGGCCGGTCAGCGGGTCGATCACCCGCAGTTCGTTCAGCTCGCGCAAATAGTGCGCCCGTTCCAGGGCGAAACACATCGCCCGTTCCAGGGTATAGGGGGTCAGGCGATTGCGATCCAGGTGCAGGGTGGGCAATCCGGCCAGTTGCGGGTAGGCGGGGTCATCCCCACAACCCAAAGCCGCCTCATCCGCCAGGACGACCAGCGGCAGCGGGTTATCGGCGCGTTCCACTTCTTTGATAAACTGGTTGATCCAGGCGGACAGGCGCTGGCGGGTGTAGCCGTCATCGAGCCTGCCGCCCGGCGAAAGCGGCGGGGTGATATCCAGCAGGCACAGGTCACAGCGCCCCTGGGTCAGGGCTTCGATGGCATTCTCCAGCCCCACCACGCGCCGCAGATAAAACCCGCGCGGGTCAATCTCCTGGAGCAAACCCTCCATGGCCCGCGTCACTTGCTCGTCTTCAGCGACGACCAGAACGTTGATCGGATGTTGTAGCATCGCAACCTCCCCCGGTGAATCAGGCGGTGGATCACAGCAAGAATAAATACCGGATTAAACTATATTAATTGTACATGAGTTTGTTACAAAATGCACAACCAATTCCCCCCTTTGATTAATTCCTCAGCCAGGCAAGGACAGGCAGAAAATACCGGCGTTAAGCTCAGAAACCCGGGTCACCGGGAGACTGATCTTCGCGACTCTCAGCCGCCGCCTGGAGCAACGCCTGTGCCAGAGCCTCCGCCTGTTCGCGGGTCAGGAAAATATTGGTCTCTTCCATCCGAAAAATCCGCTCGTTCTCCGGGCAATCCTCCCTGATCCGCAGGACGATATTGTCTTCCCAATCGCAATCATCGCATTCATAGAAGACGTCCACACTGAGCGTATCATCCAAAATCAACACCCGCATCTGGTAACCTCCGCCGGGAGATTCAGGAAACCTTCAGCCCTATTTTATCAGTTCTTAGCCTGAGATTTAACCTGGATTAATCTTATTCAGCTATAATGGGTCAACTTTATTGGTATTGGGGTCTTAACCTTTAGCTCGCTACCCCAGAGCTTAACCCGTTCGCCCCGGAAGTCCATCCGGGGCGAACCCGCGTTAAACTGGAGAAATCTGGTACCCCGGTACTACTGCTAACAGAAACGAAAGTAAAATCCGGGGGTTAATCCACTACAATAAAGTCAACTTCGTAAACCGCTTAACTTCGCCAGGTTTAGATGAATGGCGTGCGGCGGTTTACCTGGTGCGCAGAACCTTAAATCATAAACCAGCATTCGCGTGGTTAGCAGACTGTGGTGGGGAATTCACCCTTTTTGTGCGCCAAATCACCCGGGGCGGGGAAATCCCTTGTAAATTTAATCGCCGGTTAAGCTATAATCAGACAGGTTGTATCCGGGATTATCTCATTGCGCCTGGAGGACCCAGTTGAAAGCACCGGCTAACGAGAAACACACCGAAGAATCCTCTCCCCACCTGGGTCTGGATGTAGATCTGGTGCGCGAGCTCAGCCACTACCGCCTGGCACTGATCGTGGATGATGACGACGATACCGTCTCGTTACTCAA
>JAGUYX010000135.1 GCA_020061145.1 Anaerolineales bacterium
GGGGAATAGAATATATTCAGATTAGTGAATATGAGCCCAAAGAATCCCCGCAACAAAAATCTGCCCCGCCAGATGGCGGAACTTTTCCGCCTCCTGGGCCAGCCGGCGCGCCTGCGCATCCTGCTGATGCTCGGCGCCGGGGAAGCCTGTGTTTGCCACCTGGAGACTGCCCTGAAATTACGCCAGGCGTATATTTCCCAGCAACTGATGGTGCTGCGCGAAGCCGGCCTGGTCGATTCCCGCCGGGTCGGGCGCAATATTTATTATCGCCTCAAGCACCCCGGGCTGCTGCCGGTTATCCAGTCCGCCGGCGTGTGGCTGGGCGGGGAACATTTCAGCCTGGAAAACTACACTCACCCGCCGGGAACCGGCCTGCCCGGTTGTATTTGCCCGCGCTGCACCGGGGAAGAGAACACCGAGGCGTTATGAGTTATTTATCCACGCTGCTCTGGTCGGGGTGGACCGGCCTGCTGGATTACCTGGCCGCCCACGTGCTGCTGTGCCTGGTGCCGGCGTTTGTGATTGCCGGTTACATGAGCGCCATGATCCCCAAAGAAGCCATCACCCGTTTCCTGGGACCCAAAGCCCCCAAATGGGTCAGCTACCCGGCGGCCTCTTTTGGCGGATTCATCCTGGCCGTATGTTCCTGCACCATCCTGCCGCTGTTTGCCGGCATCTGGAAGCGCGGGGCAGGGTTGGGACCGGCGATCACCTTTCTGTTTGTCGGCCCGGCGATCAACATCCTAGCCATTTCCTACACCGGCGCAGCGATCGGCTTTGATATCGCCCTGGCCCGCCTGGTTTTATCCCTGATCTTCGGCATCGGCATTGGCCTGATCATGGCCCGGGTATATCGTCAGGAAGAGTCCCGGCGCAGCGCCGAAATGGCCAGCCAGGGTTTATTTGCCAGCGATGTGAGGGTAAAACCGGCCGTGTGGGTCGTCTTCGGGTTGCTGCTGGCGGTGTTGATCGCCGGCACGCTGCAGGTTAATCTCCTGACCCAGACCTACCTCACCCTGCACCTGCCGCTCGAGCTCCCGGCGGGTTGGCTGGCTGCGCTGGAGGGGGTGGGGTTAACCCTCCAGGGCGCTTTGCTCATCTTGATGCTGATCGTGATCGGAGGATTGGCCTTTATCGGCATGGAACGCCGCCAAATCCCTCTCAACCCGTGGAGCTACCTGGCGATCTCCCTGGCGGCGCTTACCGTGTTGATTGCCGCGCCGGCGTTTTCCACCGGCAGCCTGGCGATTGGCCTGAACGGTCGCTTCATCGGCGAGCTGGTATTGCTCGCCGCAATCGCCATCGTGGCGGTTAAAGGATTCGCCAGGGACGAGCTTTCTGGCTGGCTGTGGGAGACCTGGAAATTCATCAAACAGATCTTCCCCCTGTTGATTATCGGCGTGTTTGTCGCCGGGATGGTTAAAGTCATTATCCCGGAAACGCTGGTGCAGTCCGTCGCCGGGCAGAACACCCTGCTGGCGAATTTTGCCGGGGTCATTTTCGGGGTTTTCATGTACTTCCCCACCCTGGTGGAGGTGCCGGTCGCCCGCATGTTTTTGGACCTGGGTATGGCGCGCGGGCCGCTGCTGGCTTACCTGCTGGCCGACCCGGAGCTTTCTGTGCAGAGCATCCTGGTGGTGGGCAAGATCATGGGCAAACAAAAAACCGCCCTGTATGTAACTCTGGTGGCGGTTTTCAGCACCCTGGCCGGTTACCTGTTTGGCGTGTTCCTGGCGAGCGGATAAGGTTATTCCGCCCCACAAACCCTTGACCTTCCAGTTGCCGGAAGGTATATCATGGGTCTATGCGCGACAATTTACTTCCTGTTTTCGCCGGGATCTTGCGCTATGCCCTCCTGCTTTTGGGAGTCGGCCTGCTTGCGCTGGCAGGGTACACCGCGTACCTGCTCTATCCCCGCTTCAACCTCCCCGGCGCAAGCGGTCTGCCGCTCCTGTTGCTGGCCGCCACCGCCGGCATGGCTTCCTTTTTCAGCCCCTGTTCGTTCCCGCTTTTGCTCACCCTGCTGGCCCGCGCCACAGACGAGGCCACAGAAAGCCGAAAAAGCCGCCTGCGCCGTAACCTGCGTTTTGCCAGCGCCCTCGCCCTGGGCGCCACTCTCTTCCTGCTGTTGACCGGCAGCGCATTCGCGGTGGGCGCGGCAGTCTTTTTCGAGGGGATCACCTTCACCAGCCGCGCAGGACGGATAATCCGCACCCTGGCCGGCAGCCTGCTGGTTGGGTTGGGATTGATCCAGTCAGGCATTCTGCCCAATATCTTCAGCCGCGCCTGGAGGATCAGCCAGCCCCTGCGGAAAGCCCAGGCCAAAATTCGCCGCAGCCATCCCACCCTGGCTTTTAGCCTGTTTGGATTTGGATATCTCCTCTCCGGAGTGGGTTGAACCGGGCCGATCCTGGCCGGTCTGGCCGGGCACGCCCTGACCTCTGGCGGGGGAGCGGCTGCCTTTCTGGCTTTTCTGGCTGCCGGGTTGATGATGGTCGCCCTGTTTTTTATGGTGGCTTTGCTGGTAACCTTCTCCCAGGCAGGGGTGCTGGCCGGGTTGCGAGATCAAACACACCGCGTCAAACGTTGGGGCGGGGTTGTGCTTATCGGCGTGGGGGGCTGGCTGCTGATCTCGGCGGTCTGGGCGGAGACGATTGCCCGTATTCTTCCCGTATAGTCTGGCACGCAGACGAACCAAATCGCTGGCTGTTCCTGTGCAGATCTTCCAGGATGGAGTAAGATTTACCCCGTTTATGCTAACCACCCTGCCTGTACTGATCCTCTTAATCACCGGAGTGGCCTTTTTGTATGCCAGCGTGGGTTTCGGCGGCGCAACCGGTTACCTGGCGGTAATGAGTTTTTTCAGCTTCCCCCCGCTCGAAATGGCCAGCACTGCCCTGCTATTGAATATTATTGTTTCGGGGATTGCCTTTATCTCTTTCCTGCGCGAAGGGCATCTGAACCCGCGCCTGCTGCTCCCGTTTTTAGCCGGCTCGATCCCGGCTGCCCTGCTGGGAGGCGCCTGGCGCGTGCATGAGGAAATCTATTTCATCCTGCTCTATGCCGTATTGACCTTCGCCATGCTGCGTATGTTGTTCGGCTCGCGCCAGAAAGCAGAACAAAAAGCGTTGCGCACCCCTCCCTGGCTGTTGAGCCTGCTGGTGGGAGGGCTGATCGGGTTGTTATCGGGCATCGTCGGGATCGGGGGTGGGATCATCCTCTCACCGCTGATCATCCTCGCCGGCTGGGGTACGCCGCATCAGGCAGCGGCCGTTTCAGCCGCCTTCATCTTTTTCAACTCGCTCAGCGGGGTTGCCGGGCGCGTGATCGGCGGAAACTTTGTGGCGACCGAGCTGACCCTCTGGCTGCTGCCCTTCGGAATTCTGGCCGCGCTGGCCGGCTCCACCCTGGGGGCGCGCCGCCTGAGCAGCCTGCGCCTGCAACGCCTGCTGGGGGTGGTGATGTTGATCGCGGTGGTCAATTACTGGGGGAAATGGTTTAGCTGAACCGGCACAGGGCCGGCAGCGACCGGCTCAGCCTGACCCGCTGCGCAGCATCCCGGCATATTCATGCGGCATTTCAGTTTGCTCGATCGCCCGGGCTGCGCCTTCTACATCATAAGGCACGCGGATAAACTTAACGTCGAGCTGCCGCCCTTCCACCGCCAGGGTAATATATCCGGCTCGCGGGTCGTGATCCTTGGGTTTTCCCACGCTGCCGGCGTTGATCACCTGCCGGCCGCTGGGCAGGATGCGGCGATAGGGGATATGCGTGTGACCGCACACCAGCACGTCGGCCTGCGCCAGGTCCAGCAGGCGTTCCAGGCTTTTATCCGGCCGGTCTTCGTACAGATATTCATTGATTTTACGCGGGCTGCCGTGCACCAGTAAAACGCGTAAATCTCCCGCCTGCAGCGGAATCTGGCTTACCAGGCTGCGTAAAAAAGCCTTATTCTCGGTAGTGGTGTGCCGGTTCGACCAGGCGATCGAGCGATTCCCCAATTCTTCCGCCCACTGGCTGGTGTAGGCGCAGCCGCAATTTTCGCTATCGTTGCCCACGCCCTGGTCATAGTTCCCCATGATGGTGGGAATCCCTGCTTCCCGGATCAGCTGGATGACTTCATTGGGAAACACCCCGTAGCCCACCAGGTCTCCCAGACAATAGCGATTTTCCAGGCCGCGCCTATCCATATCGGCAAAAACAGCCTCCAGGGCGTTCAGGTTGGCGTGAATATCCCCGAAAATGGTGATGGTTTCCATCCGGATGTGCTCCTCTGCTTAGCCGGCTGTGTTCCTTGTAAAGATAATTACTCGAGGTCCAGCCCATGGGTGCGCTTCATCATCAGCAGCAAAAAGCTGATGCGGGTCAACATCTGCCGGGCTGTCTCGGCAAAAGCCTGGTAACGTTCCGCTTCGCTCCCGGTAACCTCCGCCGGATCCGGGAAACTCCAGTGGATGCGCAGCGGGTCGCCCGGGAAAACCGGGCAGGCTTCTTTCGCCCGGTCGCAGACGGTGATGACGTAATCAAATTTCTGACCGGTAAACTGCTCCATGCTTTTCGAATGTAACCCGGCGGTATCCAGGTTATGCTCCTGCATCACCCGGAGCGCCAGCGGGTGCACCCGGGCAGGTTCGGTCCCGGCGCTGAACACTTCCACCTTGCCCTGGGTGCGCTGGCGCAGGATGGCCTCGGCAATTTGCGAGCGTGCGCTGTTGTGCGTGCATAAAAACAAGACCCGCAGGCGCTGCGCCGGTTTTTCCAGCAGCCCGGATTCCTGCCGGGTGCGCGGGTCCGGCGCGCCCAAAGCGGGGTGCAACTCTTCGCCGCTGGCGAGATATAAGGCGCGCATCCGCTCCAGATCCAGGCTGTAATAAATCTCGCGCCCGTCGGCGATGCTGCGCCGCTCCTGCACCAGCCCCGCCTGGCGCAATTGCTTCAGGTGATAGGAAACCAGGTTTTGCGAGGCGCCAACCTTTTCGATCAGCTCCTGCACGTGCAGATCGGTAATCGCCAGGGCGGTCAGCAATTTCCAGCGGATTTCATGCCCCAGCAATTGCAAAAACTGGAAGGGAGCAGGGGTGAGGGTTACGGAGGTGCTCATAGGTTTTATTCCCAAATATTATATCAAATTCATTTATAGCAATTTTAATTGATATTTTCCTGGCTGTACAGATTATATTTAAGCAAGGGTCATAATTGACAGAGATACATAATAATATTAGAATATCCTTATATAATTATCTACAAGGAATTCGCATGCCCGACGACAGACTGTATCAGTTACATGCCGGTATCTGCCAGACTCTGGCCAACCCCAAGCGCCTGGAGATTATCGATCACCTGCGGGGTGGGGAGCTGGGTGTGACGCAGCTGGCCGAGGCGATGAACATCGGCCAGGCTAATCTTTCCCAACACCTGGCCTTGATGCGCGAAAAAGGCATCGTCCTCGCCCGGCGCGAGGGCGTCAACGTTTTTTACCGCCTGAGCAACCCCAAAATCATCCAGGCCTGCGATCTCATGCGCCAGGTGCTGCTGGAGCATCTGGAGAAAGGCGCAGAACTGGCAGGCTCCTACCGGAAATAATCCAAACATCCTGGTATATAAACAGGCAGGCCCTTTTTGCGTATGACCCGCCCGATTCACCTCCAGATAGACCCTGACCGGTGTGGTCTCTGCCCGGAATGCCTGGCCGCCAGCGCCTGCAAAGTCAGGGCTATCGTCCGCCTCGATCCGGACGAGGCGCCATTCATCGATTTCGAACGCTGTTACGATTGCCGCCTGTGCCTGCCGGCCTGCGCTTTTGGCGCGATTTCGATCCGCTAACCGGAGTTAAGAGCCAGGCCGGTTGTATGGCTGCTTTTTGATCAATCTTCATCTGGTCTTCACCGGATCTTCACAAGATTAACAAATCTAAATGGGATAATCTGAGGATATAAACTCGGTTTACATAATTCGCGGGAGGACAATATGTGCGGCTGCATGACCCATGCGACGATGAATCACCAGCAGAGCGCTGAGCATCACCCGGCAGCGGTTCCTGTAAAAGACGTAAAGCCTGTTTCCACAGGGTTGTTCTGCGCCCACTGTAATTATCCGCTGCAATCCGATTACGCCTATTGCCCGGGATATGGAATGCAAGTGGGGTTGGCGACCTGCCAGGCCTGTGGGCAAAAGGTAAAGCCGGAGTGGACCTCGTGCGCTTATTGCGGTTCACCGCTGGTTACTGGCAACTGAGTTGTATCCAAACGTAAAAAAGTCAGGAGTAGTCAAATGAACAGGATTAACTGGACTGCGGTAATTGTGTTGAGCGTTGTGGGGCTGCTGGTTTTGCTGGTTGGCGCCAGCTTATTGAGCGGCTGGGGGAGTGGCGGTTGGGGAAGAATGGGACCGGGAATGATGGGCTGGTGGGGGATGGGTCCGTTTGGCTGGTTTGGCATGATCTTCATCTGGCTGATCCCGGTTGGCCTGCTCGTGTTGCTGGCGCTGGGGATCGCCTGGCTGGTAAGGGCGGTTGTCAATCCGGGAGGCTCCGCCGCCCCGGCCCGCGCCTGCCCCAATTGCGGGCGTAACGTCCAGCCCGACTGGCACACCTGCCCTTATTGCGGCCAGGCCCTGGAGTAAACCCCAGGGATAACCGGCTAACTTTTATCCGTATCAGAACGAAAGCCGATGAAAGGCCGCTTATTCTTATTTCAGTGGCCCCAGGAATCCGCCTTGCACCGGGCGCAGGAACTGCAGAAAGCCGGGTGGGAGGTGGAGCTCGAATGGGAAGATGGGGCCAGAGGCTGCCCGGTTCCCGGGCAGCCCCCTGATTTATCCATATCAAAGCCTGCAGACCAGACCGGGTTTGTCCGGTGAAAGGTTACATCGGGTTTCAACCCGCGGGAAACTCTCCAGGCACATTAACCTCAATTTCGTCGAACCGGCTAAAATGCTTACGATCGAAGGTAAAAATATTCCTGAACCCGTGTGAAATCATCCAGGCGGCATTATATGCATCAATAAAATCGACCGATTTTTCGACATGCCACAAAATCGCCTGTAACACCTGATCGCCGTCTACAACTTCCAGCCCGGGCGTGTTGAGAATCGCCAGGATTCTCTCCTGGACCTCCGCAGGGGATAGATGATAATAAGACTCCAGCGTCCAGACAATCTCCGCAATCACCATGCTATTTGTAAACAAAGTAAAGTCGCCAGCAGCAGACTGGCGCAATACTTGCTCAAAGGCATCGGCTTGCTCTGGCACATCGTTCGTCAGATATCGCAGGAACAGGTTGGTGTCGGCGAAGAAACGATCAGTTTTCATTTTGGGCAACTTCGTCGGCGTGTTTTGTAATCACCTGGCGGCGAATAACGTCGTAATCTTGTGGTTCCGTGACGGGTACGCTGCCGCGCAGATCCAACAAAGTATGTGTAATTGGGCGGAGGATAACCTGGTCGCCGTGAGTAACAACAGCAATATGATCGCCTTCTTGCAGACCAATTTTTCGCCGAATGACGCTGGGTAACGTAATTTGACCTCGCCTTCCCAACTTTATGGTAATCATCGGAAAATTCTCCTGATTCGGATGTCGCACTATTTACGGATATCTATAATTATATCTGCCAGATATCAAACTGTCAAACAAAAGGAATGTACCGGCACCGCGCACGCCATGCCGCCGCTGTCTTCCAGCCCGTTGCGGCGGGTGACAGCCAGGAATTACGATGTGCAGTATAATGAGGCAACTTCAGTATACGAGTTTTCCAAAACAGGGACATGGATGCCGACTGTTCTCACGATAGGCCCTTATCGCTTTTTCTTTGTCTCATTGGATTATGGTGAACCTCCCCATGTGCACGTGCAACGCGAAAAAATGGTTGCCAAATTTTGGCTGGATCCGGTTATGCTTGAAAAGACAGGCGGTTTTAAGCCCCAGGAACTTAATAGAATTGGGAAGCTGATTCTGGAAAATCGAGATTATTTTCAGGAACGTTGGCATGAATACTTTGGGACTTGAGATTCAAGAGGCACGCGCCCAGGCAGTCCATGTAGACGAGGATAGCCTGGTCATTGAATTGGTCGACGGTCGCACTATTAGCGTACCGCTTGCCTGGTATCCACGGCTGTGGTATAGCAGCACAGAAGAACGGGCACATTTTGAGCTCATCGGCGATGGCAAGTATATCCATTGGCTTGATTTGGATGAAGACCTCAGCATTGCAGGTATTCTGGCCGGTCGTCGCTCGGGAGAAAGCGCAGAGTCCTTAAAAAAGTGGCTGGCTGATCGGGAAAAACCCGGGCAGTAGCAGGGGTATGCAATCAGTTCAACCCCGGTGGTTTTTCACGCTGACCGGAAGATGCCAGAGGGGAGATACACATGCTGGGCTTTTATAGCCCGTTGCTGAAGGATAAACGGTTATGCCGTTCTATCACATCCTCGATCCAGAGCGCGTAAATTTCGAAGAGCCCCTTACCACCACGGATATCGAGCATTTGGCGGCCTATCCGCAGATCAAGGTTCTGCAGTGCTCTTCTCCCGTCGGCGAGCAGACCTGGGAGTTATTGAATGCCGGGTTTTTCCGAAACAGGCCAGAGGTGGAATTGCGCCTCTTCGGCTTTTATTTTCAGTCGTGCGACTTAAGCTTCGCCGGGAGCATGTCCCATGTGCGGCGCGCCGCGGCTCACTTTGGCAGCCTGAAGAAGGAGTTGCGCTTTGCGGAGTTGTTGCAAGCCCATGGCATCCAGGCAGGCGTACCCGCCTCCTTCCACTACCGGTGAGGAGGCGGGCAGGCGTAATGCTTAACTGCCGGCAGTCGCGCCCCCGAATGGATGACAAACCCGGCGTGCTTGCATAAAATTTTCATCGGGGATATAAATATCTGCGTATACCGCAAGGCGGCAAGTTATACACCGGTTGGCTTGCCTGGGAAGTAAAATCGTATCATGGTTAGGCCAACCAGCCAAAGGAGGAAAACCATGAGTTCTCTGGATAAGGCAGTTCAAACCCAAATTGACAACATCCAGAAAAAAACGGGGAAATCGCTCGCCGAAATTGCCTCGATTGTCGAACAAAGTGGATTGACCAAACACGGGGAAATCCGCGACTTGCTAAAGAGCACGCTTGGCCTGGGTCATGGCGACGCAAATGCAATAACCCACGTCATACTCAAATCTGACGGGGCGCGAGCCGCGGAAGAAAAACCCCTGCAGGCGGTTCTCGATGAAATTTACGCAGGCCCAAAGGCGGGCTTCCGCCCCATTCATGAAGCCTTGATGGAGCACATCAACAAATTTGGCGAATTTGAGATCGCCCCGAAGAAAGGGTATGTCAGCTTGCGGCGAAAAAAACAGTTCGCCATGATCGGACCCAAAACGAATACCCGCTTCGAGGTGGGCATCAATGCAAAAGGCCTGAACAAAAACCAGCGCCTGCTCGAACAACCAAAAGGAAGCATGTGTAATTACATCGTCAACTTGACCGATATAAAAGAAGTGGATGCCGAGCTGGTCGCCTGGATAAAATCTGCATACGAGCAGGCAGGGTAAGACCCTCAATCTATCGCCGGCCTACAGCGCCCGCCCGAAAGGCATCACCACTGCCTTCCAGCAACCCGCGGGGCATTAGGATCGTCTGCCGCCAATATAACCAGCCGATGGGCAACTCTGTGACATGACTTATACCCAAGGAATAGATAGGCAAGGCACACATGCATGACACTTATTTGCATAACAACGAGTCCCTCCCCTTTGAGAGTTACCCCAGCAGGGGGCGCGTACTTCTCGGCCAAGTACGCGGCTCCAATTGCCGACACGGTTACGGATTGGAGTTTATGCGACTGACGGGACAAACAAGGTGTGCCTACTGCGGTCTTAACCTTGCGGATGTTTACGAAAACTGGCTAAACATGGCGTTGGATCATGTCATTCCCTACAGCGCCTGTCAATTGTGGAAAGTTCCCGCCGAGTGGTGCGAGGACTACAGTAATAGAGTGTTGAGCTGTATGACTTGTAACACTTTTGGGAATCGGTATAGTCCCAGGAATCTTAGCCGACCTTCTACGTTGGATGAGTTCTACAATCTGCGGGACGTTATCTTTTCCGAGCGAAAGGGTCTCATCTTGGAGAGACACAGGCAAGAGCGAGCGTTCTTTGCCACGAAACCTTGGACAGTTTAGGATTTCCGATGCAGGTGACACTACAGAATACCGCATATTACAATATAGTGGGCTAACTAGCGAATGCAACCGACGCGCCAAGCGCCTCGCATGGTTTCGTGCGATTCCAGTGATTCGCCACGCGGGTGAAGTTCGTGATGTTAGCCCGCCTCATTACAGTACAAGGTAATCTGCAAGTTTTTATCACTGGGTCTCCAGTCCAATAGAAACACCACCATTCGCCACTCATAGGAGGCATACCATGTCCGAAACCAATCCGCCTTCCGTGCCGATGACATCGCCCGAATATATCATGTCATTGGAAAGAAAAGTCATTTATCTTGAGAATCAAATCCAGCAACATCAGAATCAAATGGCACAGCAGACTGACCGCATTATATCTTTGGAAAACAGGATACCGAACACATCACTCCTGAGCCCAAAATTCGTCACCCGCGCATTTACCGTTTGGGGACATTTGTGGGTAGCACAGTTGATAATAGCACTTCCTCTATATTGCATCATTTTTTTCTTGGCTTCGCTTACAGGTAACTGATAAATTTTGCTTGGGTCATGTTGCTAAAATGCACTCACTCGTAAACACGACAGGCTAAGAGATCGCAAAGTGTTTCTAAACGCACATAGCTTGTCGGCCTATATTAAGATTGCCAGCTGGCAAGCTAGACGTTGCAAACCAATGCCACGAGCCTAGTTAACAGCGAGCGCAATTAGGTGAGGTGGATTGAGATCCGGAAAAGGGAATTCATAGGCTCAGGTCACAAATGGCCGGTGTGGGCTTTTATATGCCAGGCGGGCTAACAAAGTGTGCAGCCGATTGCTAGAATTAAATCGTGAAAAAATAGCAGTCAGAGCCAAGATGCTGTTCGTTTGAAACTACTCTGTACCCATCCATATCAAAACTTTAAAATAAAAGCCTTATAATTATGGCTAGGAGATAAGGAAAATATGACCCTGCCTCTCAACAAAATTATCGAAGGCGATTGTATTGAAGTTCTTGACCGCCTGCCTGAAAAATCTGTTGATCTGATTTTTGCAGACCCACCTTACAACTTGCAATTGCAAAACGAGCTTCATCGTCCAAATATGACCAAGGTGGATGCAGTTGATGATCACTGGGATCAGTTTGGTTCTTTCCATGAATACGATGAATTTACGCGTAATTGGCTAACAGCCTGTAAGCGTGTTCTGAAACCAACCGGTACAATATGGGTCATCGGCTCGTACCATAATATATATCGTGTGGGGACAATCATGCAGGATTTAGGCTTTTGGATTCTTAACGATGTCATTTGGGTCAAAACCAATCCAATGCCAAATTTTCGCGGTGTGCGATTTACTAATGCCCACGAAACACTCATTTGGGCAAGCACCGGAAAAGGAGCAAAATACACCTTCAATCATCAAGCGATGAAAGGTTTGAACGATGAAAAACAAATGCGTTCTGACTGGTGGTTATTATCGCTGGCAACAGGGTCAGAACGAATTAGAGATAAGTATGGAGATAAAGCCCATTCCACGCAAAAGCCCGAATCTCTGCTTTATCGCGTTATTCTTTCTTCCAGCAATCCTGGCGATGTTGTCCTTGATCCATTTTTTGGAAGTGGTACAACGGGCGTCGTGGCAAAGCGCCTTCACAGATCTTGGATTGGTATAGAAAGAGAAAGAAAATACATCGAAGTTGCTCAAAAGCGGATAGATACTATCCAGCCAGAATTGTTTGACCCTTCAGCGTTTGATGTAACAAGCAAAGCTAAATCTGCACCGAAGGTGGAATTTTCGACTCTTGTTGAAAACGGCTATTTACGGCCAGGTCAAAAACTTTTTTTTGCCAAAGACACATCGCGTTTCGCAACCATTAAACCTGATGCTCGGCTTCGTACGTCAGATGGCTTTGAAGGAAGTATTCACAAAGCAGGTAGCCATTATATGAATGGCGCACCTTGCAATGGTTGGGAGCATTGGTATTTACAGGAAAATGGTCACTTGATAAGCCTTGGCCACATGCGCGAAAAGTATAGAATAGAGATGGGACTTTACGATGAGCGATCAGGTTAAGCAAATTATTCGGCAGACCGTCCTTCAAATGTTGACAGATAGCACGTCCCAAAAAAACATTCGCAAAATGGCAGAAAAACATGCAAATAAAGTTCATTTTGTCCCCATACGTTATCGAATTATAGGTGGTATTCTGCAAGGCTTGAACATCAAATTTGGCAATTTCATTGAGCATTTGCTACGAAACATTGTCGAGGCTGATACCGGTATCAAAGTAATGCCAGATTCGGGCAAAAAAATTAAACTCTTTTTCACGCAAGAAACCGATTCGTTGATTGACGGTTACATTACAGAACGCCAATTGCCCAACAGCCCTGACGACTGCTCAAAACCATTTGCCCAGTTATTGGATAGAATTTTGGAAATTGAAAATGCCGCAACGAATGAACAAAGACAGGGTATCACCAAAGATGTTGATGGACTGTTTCAAACCGACAATGGTATGATAGTTTACACTGAATTGAAATATAACGATGACCACGACACAGGCAAATTTGTTGATATCAACAGAAAATTTATCAAAACATGGGCAGGATTAGCAGTTCGCTATCGCATTCGGTCGAAAAATGAACTTCTGCCAATTCTTTATTACTTCAACCCAACAAAAAGATACGGCCCGATTTATACGCCGAGCCAGAATATCATGCGTGGCTCGCAATTGTTCGATAGGTTTTTACATATCAGTTATTCGGATGTAGATAAGTACTTGTCCGATATCGGTGATGATCCCGATATTCTTGCCATTTTTGACAAAATGTATAACACGGTAAGGAACCACCAGTTATAGTCTTGTCCTTGCATTCGCAAAGGCTTTCTAACACAGCATACAGTGGGCGAATAGGTTTCGCCGCGTTTTTTGGTCAGATTCCTCGACTCTGATACCGTCAAAGCGGCGTTGTTTCGTCTTATCCACCAATGGGTCACATGAGCTGTTAGGTGTCAAATAGAAAAAATTATCGTGAAAAATAATTGTCGAAGTAAGGGAAAATGAAACTAGATCCGCTATTATCAAAAGGTTTTGAAGAACTCGAAAGAGAGGCTGAAAAACTTAATCGCTATACTACGATTAAGCCCGGCGTAACGAGATTAAACAATGAGCCAATTTACATAGTTGGATTTGCCGAGTTCAAAGGTTGGGGTACAAGAGTATTAAATATGCTACAGCGTGGATTCGGTGAAGATAGTATTCATTTTAAGGAATTCGCTCGAATCTTTTCGAGATCTAGCGGAGAAGTAAGCGAGTTTGAAACCTGTAGAGAAATCCTCTTATCGGCGAAAAAAGATTTCGAAGGAGGCTTCTTATTTAATTATAGTGCTTTGGTGAAAGCAGAAGTTCTTGATGATGTATTAGAACAAGCAAAGGCATTGTTAAATGCTAGGTATAAAGACGCCGCATGCATAATAATCGGTATCGCGTTGGAAACGACACTAAAAGAATTGGCGACACGCGCGGAAATCCCTCTCGGAAAGCTCGAAAAAATAAACACTGAGTTGTGCAAAGCAGGTGTATATAATATGGCCAAGCAAAAACAAATCACAGCATGGGCGGAATTGCGGAACAAAGCTGCGCATGGTGAATGGACAGAGTATGATAGCGATGACGTGAGAAGTTTTCACGATGGTGTTCAGAGATTTGTTGCCGATTATTTGTAACTGTGGATGCTTTCAAGCGAGTAATGAGGGTTTTTCGGATGTTGTTAGCTGACCAGTAGGTGCATACGACTGCTTTCTGAAGTATCTGAAATTGATTACGCAGCTCAGTAAAACGATCAACCGGCAAGAGGGATTCGCCGTGATTTTCGGGCATTTGGCTTTGGGTTTATATTGCCTTCAAGCCGAGCCTCGTTCCGCCACAAGCGACTAACCTGAGCCGTTAGTTTGCAATACATATCGTCAAAATATTGAAAATCATACTGGAGTAAAAATATGTTCCGCAAAACATCAGGGTTTACAGAAATTATGGAGCACTTAGACCTCGGTTCATTTAACCAATTCAACCGCGCTATTGATTCGGGTGCGCTACTGAGTGTTTTGCAAATTAAGGCAACGTTCCATAAAGTTGAATCTCCTCCTGCTCCATCTCCAGTCGGAGTCCAATTACAAAATTTGTCTTTATTCCATTGGGATAATATCAATGCTCATATAAATGATATGAAAAGTATTTACATTCAGAGTATGGGCAGGCTTTCATTTAGCAGGTGGTCAAAATCGGTAAAACAACTGTCAAATAACAAAAATCAACTATTAGCATATTCTGTCCCTTTATTTGCCGAAAACATGATGAATTCAATGTCAAATCACCCTTCGCCAGCTCAGGAGGTTTTCCTTAGATTAATATCCCCAATTATTGATTCCAATGCTAACATCGTTGATAGTGAAAGTAATAAAAACCAAATTCAAAAAATACCAAACGCAACTATTTTTGTGCCCCTATATGCTGGGCAATTCCCGTTTACCATTACCTTATTTGAACAAAATACAATTGTTAATTGGAAAAATTATCTCGAGCCAGCTACTTGTCTGCTTTTGCCTCAAGTAATTTTCGAAGCGGAGAAACAATTACCGCCTACAGAGAAAATGATAATGCGAACTGCTTTGAGTGAACAGGTAAGCATATGGCGTAAATCCCTTCCCAATGTTGGAGATATCAGGAACTGGAAATGGTTGCCCAGGTTATTGTAAATGATGCAAGCTAACCACACGATAATCTGACCTTACTTAGCTCGAAGGGTACGCGGCGCGTTTTATGGCTTTTTTCTTAGCTTTGGGCTTTTCCCGTTTCGACGGCCCACCCGCCACCACAGCTAACGATAGCCGATTGGCATTTGGTAAATAATGAATATATGGTCTGCTAGAGAAAAGTCATTGAACTGGCTAAATAATGAGTTAAAACCAAAGAGCCAAGTTTTGCAGGAAGGCTTTGAGTATCTCGGAATCCTTATAGAGCTTTTTGAAACCATAGGGGAGAACGAAGGTGAAACTGAGACGGGGCAATTTTGCGGAATCTGCGGTGTCACATTGGCAAAACTCAGTCACTTTTTACTGGGTTGTTATAGTCTTATTTTAGATGGTCTTGCTCAAGAGGCAGGAGCATTATTGCGTCCATTAATTGAATCCTATGAATTGCTTGTTTACATTCGGCAGGATAAGGCGCGCGTCAGCCAAGTGCTTGAGGAAAAATTGCCTCGCGCTGGAATTATCGGAAAAAGTATATCTGGAGATTATCAGGATTTAAGAGAGTATCTCAACGACAGCGCATCACATTTTGGCTATAAAAAAGATTCTGTACGACATTTATTACGTGGAAACACAAAACTACAGCCAATACCTGATCATAGTTTAAAGGTTCTTCGCACCAATTTGCAATTGCTCAATGCTTTTCAAATCTTTGTAGTGTTTGAAGCAGTCAATTGTCTTTCCGCAATAGGGTTTGACGCAAACGCATTGGCTGACAAAATAAAAAAATGGCGTGATACTTGTGTAAAGACATTCTCGCCTGAAAAATGACGAAGCCCAACAAAGCTTGCACCTGACGGCTGCATCGCTGCAGCGAAGATTAAACCGGCTGCCGGAGCGTTACCCCCACCACAGCGGATTAAAAACATGCCCAACCCGAATCCTCATAAAAAGGAATTATCGCCAGCGCAACGCGATGAATTACTCGGGGTGTTGAAAGCCCGTTTCGAGAAGAACGCGCACCGCCATCCGGGTATACATTGGGCCGGAGTGCAGGCCAGGCTGGAAGCGAACCCCGCAAAACTGTGGTCGCCTGGCGAAATGGAAAGCACTGGCGGCGAACCGGATGTGATCGCCCAGGACCCCGAGACGGGCGCATATATTTTTTATGATTGTTCGCCGGAAAGCCCTGAGGGCCGCAGAAATGTTTGTTACGACCGGGAAGCGCAGGAGGCCAGGAAAGAACACAAACCCGCAAATAACGCCCTGGATCTGGCCGCAGCCATGGGTATCGAGCTCCTGACCGAAGCACAATATCGCCAATTGCAGAAACTGGGAAATTTCGACACGAAAACTTCGAGCTGGGTGAAAACCCCTGCGGAAATTCGAAAACTCGGGGGCGCCCTGTTTGCCGATCGCCGCTACGATCATGTCTTTGTGTACCACAACAGCGCCCCCTCTTACTACGCCTCCAGGGGGTTTCGCGGCTCGCTGCGCGTCTGAGAAACCGGTTCGCCGCGGAGACCCTGCGGACCACGCCGCCGCGCCTGCGCCGGGGGCAACAGCCGTACACCGGGTAAATTTTTATTTTCCTTATGTTATACTTACAATGTAAGTACAGCAACGAGGAGCAGACGATGTTACGAAAAGTTTTCAAAACCGGCAACAGCGTCGTAATTTCGCTACCCAAAGATGCGTTGGAGCTGCTGGGCATTTCTGAGGGATCCGATGTCTCCGTCGACCTTGATCGAGAAAAACGCCAGATTGTCATTTCCCCTGCAGAAGATTCTCTGGCAATCGCCGGGGTAGATGAGGCCTTTGCTCAACAAGTAGCGGAATTCATCGACCAATATCGACCCGCCCTGGAAGCTTTGGCAAAGGCGTGATTTTCCTTACTGCCGAACAAATCCTGTTTCTGCATGCCCGCCTGGTGGCGGAAACCGGGGGGAGTCACGGTGTGCGTGACTTGAACTCACTCTTGTCTGCCGTGGGAAGACCACAGGCAAGTTTCGACGACGAGGATTTGTATCCCGATCTGTTCGGAAAAGCTGCCGCCTTGATGGACTCGCTGATCAACAACCACCCTTTTATAGATGGCAACAAACGGACGGGGATCGCCGCCGCAGCGCTTTTCCTGCACGCAAATGGCTTTCGCTTGCAGGTATCCAATCCAGCGTTGGAGGAGTTCACGCTGGAAGTTGCGCAGTCGCAGCGTACAATTGAGGCAATTGCGGCGTGGCTTAAGACAAATGCTCGCTCGGTTGATAAAGATTAATTGAGATTGGATTCTATGCAGAGGAGATTCGACTAAGCGCCTCCCCCAACCTGTAAATCTCCTCCACCGTGTTGTAGTGCACCGGCCCGCCGCGCCCACCGGCTCCTCTGTCATTTCGAGGGAGCGCAGCGACGGAGAAATCCTGACCTATGCTTAAGATTTCTCGCTGCGCTCGAAATGACAAAGACAATTGGTGAAACCCAATGAGTAACGATTTCTTCCCGCCGCGCCCGCCGGCTCCTCTGTCATTTCGAGGGAGCGCAGCGACCGAGAAATCCTGACCTATGCTTAGGAATTCTCGCTGCGCTCGAAATGACAAAGACAATTTGAGA
>JAGUYX010000125.1 GCA_020061145.1 Anaerolineales bacterium
AGCCGCCCCACTCACATGGGGTGCAGCCGCACTGGTGCCGGAAAAATCAGCGTAAGCCAGCGAAGTGTTCGCCAGTGGATTCCAGGCGGCAGAGCGAATGAGGTAACCCGGCGCAACCAGCTCAGGTTTGTAGGCGGCGGGTTCGGCCTGCATGATGCCCTTCGAGCTGAACGTAGCCAGCGTATCAGATTTGGTGCTCGCGCCAACGGCCAGCGCAGCCGGGCACAGCGCCGGCAGGTTGACCGAGCCATACGTACCGGAATTGCCTGCCGAGGCCACCACCAAAGCCCCGGCCTGGGTGGCCTGCTCGACTGCCTGGCACAAAAAGGTATCGGTGGTGCCGGTGCGACCCAGGCTGAGGTTGATCACCCGGGCGCCATCCTCCACAGCCTGCTGGATGGCAGCGATCACATCCGATTCAAAGCACACTGCCCTGCCGGTGGAGTCGGGCGAACAGACCTTGTAAGCCAGCAGGCTGGCCTCAGGTGCAACCCCGTTCAGGCCGCCCTGGCTATTGGCGGCGACAATCCCGGCGACGCTGGTGCCATGACCTAACTCATCCATCGGGTCGGCGTCCTCACCGGCGAAATCATAACCACCCGCCACCTTACAGCCGGGGCCATAACAACCGCCCAGGTCCGGGTGCAGGTAGTTAACTCCGGTGTCGATAATCGCCACTTTTACGCCGGCGCCACTCGGCCCGTGGGTTTCCGGGGAGGTCATCTGCCAGACCTGATCAGCGCCAATCAAGGGGATACTTTCTTCAAGCTGGGGTTCAAGGGGCTGGTCGATTTGCAGGTTTTCGGCCCCGAACAGCCTCTGCAACTGCTCCAACGCTTCCCCTGGAACCGTGAGAGCCAGACCATCGAATACCTGCCCGGATATTTCGCGATCGACGGAAAAAGGCAGCCCACTCCCCTGTAAGCGGGTCAGCAGCCTGCTTCTCCCGGAAGCAATGCTATTCGGGGAAGGAGCGGAGACACGTTCTGGGTTTCGTAAGAGCACACGTACGGAAGAGGCGCTGGCTCGGGCAGACTCAATCGGGTTAAACGGAAATAGCAGGGGAAAAATCAGGCTGAGGAGGAGAAGGAGATGGGCCAGGAGATGACGGTTCTGCATGCAAGGCTCTGGAAGTCAGGTAAGGCTGAGCCCACCTGACAAAAATGCAAGTTGGGCATATACAGGATACCACCAGGTAACGCATAATTCATTGCAATAACATATTAATGCCAATTATTGTTGAATGACAATATATTATGCATTTTTTTTAGGAGTTTTACATCTTTACTGCAACCCCCTTCCTGCGTGAGAACCGAAGGGTGAGATAAAACCAATTCCCAGGCTTCAGCGTTTGCAGGTAGTGTGGGGCTGATCAGGATATTGACCCCCTTATCCCAGGTAAATAATCATATGTAATCCTGCCACAGTTCCCGGAGAACTCAGGACGGCAGTCACATGACAACGGGACACCTGCCCGGTTAGGATCAGTGTAATCCTATCCCGGGAAGGGATTCAAACGGTAGATCCGGTAGTACCGGCAAATCAAGAAAGTCCAATTCAGTGATTGGAAAAGGAGTTAGCGATGGTTATTTCACATATCTTCCGGATTGTTATCCGCCTGCTGCTTGTGGCGTTGGTTGTTGGCGGGGTCATACGCGTGGCGGCCGCCGAGGGGGTGTCATCCAGCTGGCCGGAGCCGCGCTGATCTTTGGCGCGATTGCAGCCGGGATCTTCATCCTGTACGGGTTGGTCAGCGCATTCGCCAGTTTCGATATACGCTATCTTCAATCGATACAATCCACCAGTTATGTGCAGGAGGCTTACCTGCCCGTGGTTTTGATTATGAACCGCACCTTTGCCGCCATGCGCGCCGGCGCTCGCGGGTATGTGCTCAAAGGCGCCAACCAGGAGGAGATGTTGCGGGTGATCCGCGCTGTGGCTCAAGGAGAAGCGTTGTTTGGCGCGCCGATCGCCACACGGTTGATGAATTTCTTCTCTGAACCCCAACCTCCGCAAATATTCCCCGAGCTGACCCAGCGCGAACACGAAATCCTTAACCTGATTGCGCAGGGATACAACAATAGCGAAATTGCCCGCGAGCTGGTTATCTCTTTGAAAACCGTACGTAACCATATATCCAATATATTCAGTAAATTACAGGTGGTCGACCGCGCCCAGGCGATCATCCGCGCCCGCGATGCGGGGCTGGGGTGATTATCAATCGGTAATGCGGATCACAGGATCAGGGTCGAATAGCGGCGGGATTTCTATGCCCATTCGCCGGTAAAGCTCGCGGGGCACACTGATATCCGCCAGATACAGCTCCCCCACAAAAGGTCTGGCGACAACTTCCAGCAATCCGGTTTTGGGCAGCGCCAGGGTCAGAGTGGCATTGGCACGGATACACGGATCCCCCGGTTTTCCTGTTGTGGTATCCAGACCGGAAGGCGCATCCAATGCGAGCACGGGAACCCGGGAGGCATTCGCCAGGCGGATCCATTCGGCGGCGAGCCCGTGCGGGTTTCCTCTCACGCCATAGCCTAGCAAAGCATCCAGGATTAACTCCGCTCCCTGGAGCTGGCTCGAGATGAGTTCAAAATACGCTGGAATTCCGATCTTTTGAAGGGTGCGCCATTGTTGCGCAGTAACTTCTTTCAAACGACCGGGCTCCGCGGCCAGGAAGACGGAAACCTGCGCGCCGCGGTTATGCAGATGACGAGCGGCAACCAACCCACCTCCGCCGTTATTGCCCGCCCCAGACAATACAGTAATTCGCCGATCGGTGAAACTACCCAGCAAACGTCCGGCAAGGTCTGCCAGGTTACGCCCGGCGTTTTCCATCATCTGGAGAAGTTGGATACCAAACTCCTCGATCATCAGGCGATCGACCTCGATCATCTGCGCGGTGGTTAACGCCGGGAGGTTAGCCACAAACGTCAGGTCTGGTCTTCGACAACTTCTACCCCATGCCAGAAGGCGATATATCCTTCAATCTGTTTGGCGGCGGGTTTGATATCCGGGTAATGCCAGGCGGCGTTGCGATTCACCTGCCCATCTACCTCGACATGGTAATAGCTGGCCAGGCCTTTCCAACTACACACCGTATGAAAATTACTCTCGCGGAAATATTCCTGCTTGATTGCCTCCGGAGGGAAATAATGGTTCCCTTCCACGATGATCGTTTTGTCGCTTTCAGCCAGTACTTTCCCATTCCAGATCGCTTTGACCATATCACCTCCAAATTAATATTACCAACAATTAACGACCAGTAAACATACTTTCGCTGTTGAATGTCCTGCAGGTTTGTGTTCCTGTGCCCAGGTGACATTCAACTTCCCTGAATTATTGACGCCGGCAGTGATAACTATCTTACTTGCAGAATCAGCGGCATGATCATGACAGCCCCGGGTGGTCGCCGGGGATATAATACCCACAACATGCCCGAGCGCACCAACAAAATCTGGTTGGCCGATTTACGCAACCCCGGTCCGGCCCAGGAAGCTGCATTAGCGGATCTGCGGGGGATTATTCAAACCGGATTGAAATATACCCTGCAAACCTGGTTATCGCCAAATGATCCACGCTATCCATCTCTGGTGGAAGAAGTGACCCAGGATACTTTATTGCGCGTATTGGATCGGCTGGACTCTTTCGAAGGTCGCAGTAAGTTCACCACCTGGGTACATAGCATCGCGGTGAGACTGGCGTTAACTGAATTACGGCGGTCGAAATGGCGCGATGTCTCCCTGGAATCCCTGTTGGAAAAAGATTCAGACAATTTCCGTGAACGCGAAGTGACCGAACCCCAACCGAATCCCGAGGCTCAAGTCGAGCGCAATTTGCTTATCGAGCAGGTTAAGCAGATGATGCTGGAGGAGCTGACTGAAAAACAACGCAACGCCATGCTGGCGGTGGTCATCCATGGCATGCCTATTGAAGAGGTTGCCCGGCGCATGGACACCAACCGCAATGCCCTGTATAAGTTAATGCACGATGGTCGCCTGAAACTCAAGCAACGTCTGGCACGGGAAGGTCTTTCGGTGGAAGAAGTGCTTGGCGTTTTTGAGGTAATGTAAGATGGCTGGCGACCCCCACGTCTAAATCCCAGAGGTATTTATGTCTATCTTTGAACGTTTTTTCCGCTGGTTTTCAAAGGTATTATCACCCCGAAAAGGGAAGGGTGACCCGCTCGCCAGTTTATTGCATAAGCTGATCGCCCAACTAAAAGATACGCGGCAAATTGAGCTGGGCTGCGATGAAGTCCTGGCTCAACTGGCGCAGTTTGCCGAGATGGCATTACGAGGAGAAGACATGGCAAAACTCATGCCGCTGGTGAAACATCACCTGGATATGTGCAAGGATTGTTCCGAGGAATACGCGGCTTTGCTGCGAATCCTGCAGTCAGCTATTTAGTCAACCTTACTGGAATGTATCAGGATGGAAAAACGAACAAAAAACCAGGCGGGGAGTGATCGGCCCACCTGGTTTTTTTGTTTTCACAGATGCATTATTTTATCCGCGTTTGGCAAGCGGAATAAACAGCCAAGCAGCGATCAGACCGTACATCAGGTGCCCAAGCAAACTCATCCATTGGGCCTGTTCGATGACAAAGATCATTTGGTTCATGCCGAGCAGAAGCGGCATCAGAAACAAGGCGCCCAACACCCACCAGATTACACCGTTCAGCAAGCCCAAAATGGTCGCTGAGACCCAGGATGTGACAAACCTACCCAGGGTCAGCCCGAAAGTAACCCCGATGAACGCGCTGATGACCATGTGGACTACAAAACCCACTATAGCGTTTTCGATGCGGATCAGCATCCCGACTAATGGGAGCATGCCCATCATACCCATCAAAATGCCGAAAACCAACCCGCCTCCCAGCCCAGCAATTGCTCCTGCCGTGCCTAACCTGCGCATAGGAGCGCTCTTAAAATCACTGAATGTCGCGGTCGTCATACCTTCCTCCTTGTCTGAATTTCTGATCGAAACCTCTACAAGTTTAGACGACCCGGACAGAAATACGCTTACGAAATCGCCCATATCTCTGAACGAATTTCTGCAGAAAGGAATCGCTACACAATGAAAGTGCATGTGCGTTCACTTAAGAATGTCCAGGTGGAGATCACCAGCGGAGACCATCATCTGATTGCCGATGAGCCGCGGGATATCGGCGATGATCGCGGGCCTGACCCTTATGCCCTGCTCCTGGGCGCGTTGGGAGCCTGCAAGGTGATGACGGTGAAGATGTATGCCCGCCGGAAAGGATGGCCTCTGGAAGATGTGGAAGTGATGCTGGAAACCTTCAAGGTCCATGCCCGAGATTGCGAGGATTGTGAGAGCGACCCGAACGCCCGGGTCGATATCATCGAATGTGAGATTCAATTCAAAGGTGACCTGACCGCGGAACAGGTGGATCGCTTGAAGGATATCTCCGAAAAATGCCCGGTGCACCGCACGCTGACCAGCGAAACCAAGATCCGCTCGCAAGTCGTTTAGGGGTTAATCGGTCCAGGCAGCGAACCAGGAACGCCGGCCGGAAGCCTGCCAGTCGGTGTTGCGCCATGGCAGCCGAGCATCACATATCTTCCCAGGCCACTCTCCTGATTCTGCTCATCTTCAACCGGGCTGCCCAGTTCATGGGTCTGCAGGTCATAATGGCCGCGTAATTCATCACTCAGGGTACCTTCCCCGGGCAGGACACCGGAAAAGCAGGCCGCCCTGCCGATCATAAGCGCCCCCACCGGCACAGTGATGAAGAAGAAAATAATCAATTTTGTGCGGTGGTTTCCCCGAAACATTCGACCAGCAAGGTTTCCAGATTCCGCTCCAGAACAGCATAGGAATAGAATCGCTTACCCAAACGGTAATTATGTTCCGCCATCTCAGCCGCCAACCCGGGCTCTTCCAGTACACGCCGGGTTTTTTCCACAGTAGCATCGGTAATATAACCTTGGAAATCTATCACCTGGAAACCTTTGGGTTTGATGTCGATATCGTAAATGGAATAACTGTTCGCAACGATTGGCTTGCGATAATAAATCGCTTCCAGGAAAGCATTGCCAAACCCTTCGATGGTGGAAGGATAGGTAACCAGGTCTGCCTGCAGGTAGACGTCCTCCAAAGCATAAATTTTGCGACCATCCTCGGTTTTTCCCCGCCTGTGACGGATCACATCCGAAATGAAATTCACCCGAACGCCTAACAGATCCGCATATTCGCGCAACCGGTTTTCATAATCATCGCGTTCATCGCCCGCTGAGTGTGAAATGACCAGGCAGGCGTTAAGATCCAGCCTTTTAACCAGCTCAATAGCATGTTCGATGCCCTTCCTTTGCACCACGCGGGTCGGTTGCAGGAATATCCGCTCATCGGGCCGCACACCGATTGCCGAATGCAGATCAGCCACGTATTCATCAGGTGGAGAGGGAGGATGTTCAAAATCCATCACGTTCGGTATAAGCAGGGAGGACATGCCGGTGCGCAGACTGAGTTGTTTGCCAGCCAGGGAGTTGATCACTACGTGATGGATACCGGGTATTTGTGGTGGGAAAGCAGCTGCAAGGATATCCGGAATACAATGGGTGAGGAAGCGCTGGCGTTCCCAGTAAAAATCATGGTGATGTGCAATGGTGGGTATGCCAGTCTCGATGACGAACTCGGTCACAGCCAGGCCGAGGGGGATATTCATCGGGATGGTAATTGCATTTTCGGGGATGAGCAACTCAATCTCAAAATCCCGAACGAACCGGCGCAACTCAGCTTTCAATTTGTCTTTCAGCGCCTGAATATTGTCGCTCAATCCGGGGCTGCGCTGGCGTGAAGAAAATGCTTCCTGATTGATTGCCAGGATATCCGGATGTTGGAAATGGGCTTCCGGCACCAGCCAGCTGCGCCCGGACGGACGATCCGACTCTCCGGCAAAGTAAAAACAAACATGACCGAGCCCTTCGAGCACTTCAGCCCATTTTTCGGTTTCGAGAGAGACTCCATCGGTTCCTGAGAAACGCGAGGAGATAAAGCCAATGCGGCGTGGGGAAGGCCTGGCGGGCGCCATGGGTTACCTCCATCCTTGTGTTTGTATTCCCAAAAAGGGATATTTTTCTGGCGAAATCCGAGTGACTACCCTTGTACTGAACGATATCATATCCTTCTCCTCAACAGAATAAGAAGCGCCCCAAAGACTACCGCCAGAGCGCCGTAATATGCCCATTCGATCTGACCCATCATGAAGCTACCGGGCAGGATATTGATCCCTTGCAGAATCCAGATGATGCCGGTGAACACAAGCAGAATCCCTATAACCAGCCATGCGTACCTCAAAATGGATTTCATGTGATTTCTCCTCTTGACATTAACGTTACGTGATCGTTTATACTGCTCAGCGGAGCATGGAAAGATGAAATTCACGGTCAAACAACTGGCCAACCTGGCAGGGGTTACCCCCCGCACCCTGCATTATTACGATGAGATTGGGTTGTTGCAGCCATCAACATATGGTGATAATGGATACCGCTATTATGATGAATCCGCCATTCTGCGGATGCAACAGATCCTCTTTTATCGTGAGCTGGGTTTCAGCCTGGAACAGATCAGGCAAATCCTGAATGATCCGGATTTCGATCTGGTAACTGCGCTGAGCCGCCACCGTAAGGCGCTTCAGCAACGCATTAAACGCCTCGAACAACTCATCCACACCGTGGATAACACTATTCTACACGTTCAAGGAAAACATACCATGGATACGTTGGAATTTTACAAAGGCTTTGACGAAGAAAAACAGAAACTTCGCACGGAGCAGGCACATGAACGATGGGGTGAAAAAGCGATGGCACACACCCGGGACTGGAACGCCTATACCCCACAGGAAAAAGATGCGATCTTGAGGGAAGGTCATGAAATCAACACCGGCATAGCAAAAAATATGGAGCGGGGATACGCCAGTCCGGAAGTGCAGTACTGGATCGGCCGCTGGCATGAAGCTATCAATACATACTTTTACGAGTGCTCATTGGAGGTTTTCGAGGCCCTGGGACACGGTTATGTGGAAGACCCGGAATTTCGACAATTCTACGATCAGATTCGTCCGGGCATGGCAGCCTTCATGGAACAGGCAATGAGCCACTATTGCCAGATGAAGTCTGGAGTACTGGAGTAATGGTGGATTTGTTACCTTTACGGATGGGGCTACTTTCTACTTCGAAGTCTTCTGGCGCCAGTTATTACCGGGGGGCGCCCTGGCAGCCGGCCCGGGTGGAGACGATCAACGCGATGGGCGCAGGATCGACAATGTCCTGGATTGCCTGGGCATTCCGCATTGAAGTAAGCAATCCTTTATTGGGGGGATGGTGCTGCATGCTGCTAAGTTTATATCCGTTGGAGGACCTCGTAGCGGGTAGGTG
>JAGUYX010000128.1 GCA_020061145.1 Anaerolineales bacterium
GCGACCATCTTCGATCACCGCTGCAGCGGTTTCATCGCAGGAGGTTTCAATCCCTAATATGCGCGCAGGGGGGAAACGTCTTTCGTCGTTCACATTAATCCTTTACTACGCTCACCCGGCTCATATTTTATTCCTGCTATGACCCATCAAGACCGCACCGGCAGCACCAGGTCATGGGGGTATTCAGCCAATATTTCGATCTCACCGGAGTGAGTCACCCAAACGGTATCCTCCAGGCGGCAACCCAGGCCGCGTTCGGGATAATACAGCCCGGGCTCAATCGTCACAACCACACCGGGATCCAGCCGGTCTTCGGCTGAAGCACCGGACCCAAACCAGGGGGCTTCGTGGACGGCCAGACCGAGGCCATGCCCCAGACTATGCACATAACCTTCCTGGGTTTTCGGATTAGAGTTGATGGTCGCATGTCCGCGTGCCTCGAACAACTGGCAGGTGAGTTGCTGGTATTTACGGCATTCTTCGCCTGCTTTCAGCTCTGCCATCACTTTTTGATATACATCCGAAACATCTTCATAGAGTGCCAGCGCCTCATCTGGGGCGTAACCCAGACACCAGGTGCGGGTAAAATCGTAAAAATACCCGCCGCCTGCCTCGCAAGGAAAGATATCGAAAACGATTGTCTCTCCCAGGCGCAATTGATCTTCATTCTTACCGGCGCTGTGCGGAACCCCGGCATCGCGTCCAATGGCAAAAATCGTGCCTTCCGGGTTTTCTGCGCCTAACTCTGCCAGCCACAAATTGATTTTTTGCTTAACCCGCCCGATGGTCATCGGCGCGCCGTCGCCATCCACCAGCAGGTTATCTTTCGAACGCAGGCTGCTTAAATAATCCGCCACCCGCCCGACCACAGCGGTGGTGATCTGACCCATGCGACGCATACGCTTAATCTCATCCACTTCTTTGGTGGCGCGTGCCTCAAGGATGACACTATCGCCCACTTCGCCCACGATTTCGACATCGGGCAACAGCGTACTGAGTTCGGTAAAGATGCCAAAAACCGGGCTGACCGATACGCGCCCATAGATACCCAACCGGCCGCGGGTAAAACCGATATCCGCCAGCATCTGCCGGTAAAGTTCGGCGTTGGCGCGGGCATAATTCCCGTTATGCTCCTTCAACAGCTTATGCGTATCGTAAGCTTCCAACGAGCGGGTTTGCAAACCGGTACGGGCGGCTTCATCGCGTTCCATCGAACGATGGAATAAAACCGGTAAACCGCCGCGTTTTTTGATCAGGTCGCCGCCGGTCATATGGATCCCGCCGGTGAAGTAATACATATCCGGGTTGTGCTGGGCAGGGCCGGTCACCAACAAGGCGTCCAGATTATGGGCTTGCATCAAATCATCCAGATCTTTACGCATCGCTTTTGCCTCTTGGTTAAAAATAGCTGCTTTTTATTTCGAAACGTCAGCGTTCCGCCAGAGCGGATTGCAAAGCTGCCAAAAGCTGGATTTCCTGCTCGGGAAGAACAGTCCGTGGGTCAAGCAATACACGATCGGCCTCCACACGGGCGATCACCGGCGGGTTTTGGCGGCGCAGCCGTTCCAGGAAACGCGTGGGGTTGGGAAGCTCCAATGCCAGCAGGGTGGTGGGTAAGGTCTCGCCCGGCAGACTGCCGCCTCCCACGGTAGATTCGCCGGGGATTATCTCACCGCGCTGTAACACTTCACGCCAGCGCCGGGCGGTTTCTGCCAGAGCTTGAGGTGTAGCGGCGATCATCCGCCAGACGGGGACGTGCTCTACGGCTTCACCCTTCAGGTAATGCAGCAGGGTGGAGGTTAAACCTGCCAGGCAGAGTTTATCTGCCCGGATCGCGCGCGCCAGGGGGTGATTTTTCAGCCTGGCGATCAGCTCGTGACGTCCCAGAATAATGCCAGCCTGCGGGCCACCCAATAACTTATCACCGGAAAAACACACCAGGTCTGCGCCGGCCTCCAACGATTCCTGCACCATGGGCTCGTGTCCCAGGCCAAAAACAGAGGTATCCAGCAGGCTGCCCGAGCCGAGATCGTCCACCACCGGCACGCCATAGGAATGAGACAGGGCGACAATTTCGGACAGTTCCGGCTCGCTGGTGAAGCCAATGATCTTGAAATTCGAGCGATGGGCGCGCATCACCACCCCAGGCACAGGCTCCGCTTCCAGCGCCCGGCGATAATCCGCAAGATGTACACGGTTGGTAGTGCCGATCTCGTGCAGGAGAGCGCCGGACTGCTGCATCACTTCCGGCACCCGGAAACCCCCTCCAATCTCTACCAGCTCGGAACGCGAGATGACCACCCGCGAGTCACGGGCCAGGACAGTCAACGCCAGCAAAACTGCGGCTGCATTATTGTTTACCACCAGGGCGGCTTCCGCCCCGATCAATCGCTGAAGCAGGGCTTCAGCGTGCACCAGGCGGCTGCCGCGGGCTCCGGCTTCCAGATCGTATTCCAGGCTTGAATAACCGGCGGCGACCTGCTGCATGGAATGGATGGCTGCCTGGCTGAGGGGGGCGCGTCCCAGGTTAGTGTGAATGATTACTCCGCTGGCGTTGATAACCGGCCTCAGGGTAGGCAGGGTCCACACTTCGAGCAGGTTATGGATCTGCGCCAGCAAGGTGTTTTGGTCGGGGATTGGCTGATCTGAGTTGTAGTTGTTACGTACCTCGTCGAGCACGTGCCGCGTGGCTTCCAACACCAGCTGGCGGCCGTAAAGCGCCGTATTGCTCCTGCCAGCTTCACTGGTCAGCAGGGATTCGACGGAGGGTAGCGATCGTAAGCCGGACATATCCGGATTCAGGGTTTCCACTGGCTACGCTCACGCAGGCGAAGCAACCATTCGATAATCACCAGACCGATGCCCAGCAATACCGCGATGGCGATATTCAAAACCCTGCCTAATTGCAGCCAGGCCAGCGTGGAGGTATATACTCCAACCCACATCGCCTGGCGCAACACCACGGAAGAGCCGGCTGCAGGATTACTGGGGAAGCGCCGGTTTAAAAAGGCCGTAAATGGCAGGGCAGTGCCGGTCGCTGCCAGGAAAAAGCAAAAAAAGAACAACCAGCGCGGCAAGACGGTCGGCAGCGTATACTGGATGATGAAATACATTCCACCGTAACCCAGGCCGAATAATAACACCGTCAGGGGCAGGATAGAGCCGATCGAGGGAGATCTTTCCGCATTCATGATCTTTTCCTGATTATACTTGGCAATTGTATGATTGGCTGCAAGCGATTACCTTTGAATCGCCTGCCAGACGTCCTATCAAACCTCTCATCGAGAAAAGCCTGATTTACTGCAACCCGTCTGGCGATTTGCCGGGCAGGTTATGAACAGGCTAAATCGAAGCAAGAAATGTGCCGCCCATAGGAGCGGCGAAATTCAAAACAGGAGGATAAACATGGCCATCATTCGCTGGGGTTTACTTTCCACTGCCAATATTAACCGGGCAGTCATCCCCGCCATTCGCGCCTCGTCTCGCGGAGACCTGGTGGCAGTCGCCAGCCGTTCGCTGGAAAGCGCAAACACATATGCACGGCGCTGGGAAATTCCAATGGCTTATGGCAGTTACGAGGCGATGCTGGAATCTGACCAGATTGACGCTGTCTATATCGGCCTGCCCAACCACCTGCACGCCGAGTGGAGCATCAAAGCGCTGCGCGCCGGGAAACATGTGCTGTGCGAAAAACCCCTGGCGCCTACCGTGGAAGAAGTAAATCGCATGGCTGCCGCCAGCCAGGAAACCGGTGGTTATCTGGCAGAGGCATTTATGTATTTGCACCACCCGCAAACCCGCGTGGTGAAGGAATTTGTACAGAGCGGAAAATTAGGAGAACTTTGCGTGGTACGGGGTGTATTCAACTTCGCTCTGCGGGCGCGGGATAATATCCGCCTGGTGCCTGAATACGGTGGGGGCTGCCTGTGGGATGTGGGCGTTTACCCGCTCAGTTTTGCCCAGATGGTTTACGGTGCGCCGCCAGAGGAGGTCTTCGGTTACCAATGGCTGGGAGAGAGCGGCGTGGACGAGACGTTTACCGGCCAGATGCGTTATACAGGCGGAGGGTTGGCGCAAATTACCTCATCATTTCGTTCACCCTGGTTTACTCGGGTAGAAGTGATCGGCACCGAGGGACGGCTTGTGCTCAACCGGCCGTTTGTGCGCATGGAAGAAAATCGCCGGCTAACGTTTCATCCCAAGGATGGCGATCCACAGGAGCTGGACGTGCCCGACGAGTTTCTTTATCAGGGCGAGGTTGAAGATTTGCACCGCGTGGTGCTGGATAACGCGACTCCCCATCTCCCGTTGGCCGAAAGCCGTAATCATATCCTCACCGCTACCTGCCTGTATTTATCTGCCCGTGAAAACCGTCCGGTGGGCCTGAACCGGTAAGCCAAAGCCGTATAAGCGATTCGGGCTGAATAACCTGCCTCCCCGAAGCTATCGCCCTGAAGGTTGGGCAACAAGCGCCTGTCACTGCTGGAACAAAAAGTGCACCAAATTCGTCGGGAAGAGTGGCATATAACCGCGAAAGAAGGAGGCCGTCTGCCCCAAAAAAGTGGGCGGGTGCCGCCCTTGAACCCGGTAACGGGGAGGGCGGGGAGGCAGGAATGCAAAAATACACTTTGTTCTGGATACGTCTCAGAATTCTTTTATTTATATTCTTGCTGGGGTTGAGTGCTTTATTCTTCACCCATCCCGTGGAGGCCAATCAGGGCGGGTTGGTGCGCCTGGAAATCACCTCGCCGGAACAGCGCCTGGCCTTGATCGAGCAGGGCATACAGGTTTACGCGCGCCTGTTCACCGAAAACGGACAGGAGGTATTGCTGCTCCCGGCGGAGGCGATGGCGACCCTGGAATCTGCCCGGGCTGAGCACCCTGCCCTGCTGGCAAATACACAGGTACAACTGGTGGCTCCCGAGCAAGCCGGCGAGGATTATTTCCTGGTGCGACTGACCGGCGAGAATACTTTGGCTCGCCTGGAGATGCATACCCGGGTGCTGGAAATATTTGGGCCTCAGGCGGTAGTAGCCGGCAGTCCCGAAGTGCTTGAAGCCCTGCATGCAGAAGGAGACCTCCATTATCTGCCCCTTGAGCCATATCCCTTACGCGAATACAATGAAGGCCCCACTGCCAGCGACATTCTGGCTCCCGATCCATATGTGCAGGCAATGATCAGCCAGGTAAGCCAGACCAGGTTGATGGATCACGTGCGTAAGCTTTCCGGCGCTTCGCCGGTGATCGTTGAGGGGAGAAGCCGTTATTTGCTCACCCGTTTTACCCCCAACGAATCCGCCATCACACTCGCCACCCGCTATGTCTACGACCGCCTGGCGAGCCTGGGACTGGCGGTTTATTACAATTATTACGATTTAGAATATACCGGAATAGATTACGGCGAAAGGCGTAATGTGATCGCCGAACAAACCGGATTGCTTTACCCGGAAAAGGTATATTTGATCACCGCTCACATGGATTCCCGGCGAGAATATGACTATCTTTCGATGACTTCAGCTCCCGGCGCAGACGATAACGCCAGCGGTACCACCGCCGTATTGACCGCAGCGGAAATCCTCAGCCAGTACAGTTTTGCTTATACCATCCGCTACGTGTTGTTCACCGGCGAGGAACAATTGCAGAAAGGCTCCGAACCTTACGCGGCAGCCCTGGCGCGACAGGGAGAACAGGTGCTGGGCGTACTGAATCTGGACATGATCGGTTATGACGTGGGCGGCGTAAATCAGTTCGAGCTGCATGCCCGCCCGGGCGAAGCCGGTGATGCCGCCCTGGCGACTACTTTCCGGGATGTGGTGTCGGCTTATGGGCTTAACCTGAACCCGGTAATCCTGAACGACTCGCTCAATTTCAGCGACCACGCCTCTTTTTGGCAGCGAGACTACCCGGCGATCCTGGCAATGGAGGATTTCATCAACCCCAACTGGCACAAGACCAGCGATACAACCGGTACCCTCGACCAGGGTTATTTCACCGCAGCCGTAAAAGCTGCCGTAGGCAGCCTGGCGCACCTGGCGGAATTTTATGTGCCCAATGTAAGCGGCGCAATTACCCATAGCCAATACGCCGAGGCAGTGCCTGGCGCACAAATCATCTTCAGCGGACCTGGGTTCAGCCAGTCATTTACCAGCGCCATGGATGGTAGCTTCCAGGGAATGTTACCCGGTGGAACGTATTCATTTACCGTGGAAGCACCCGGGTATGCCCCTTATTCCCAGGCAAATATTGGGGTTCCCGACCCGCTTTCCGGTGGGCAGGCTGAGCTGGACGCCGACCTGTGCCAGTTGCTTACCGGCGTCGGCTGGTATCCACGCCCGCTGCCGCCCCAGCCGGGTGAGGAGGTCACCCTGTATGCGCTGCACTATAAAGGATCTTCACCCTTCACCTATGCCTGGCACATCGAAGGCGGTCCCAGTGCCCCTGCACCGGCATTTCCTTTCATCTCGTTTACTTTCCCGGAGGCGGGCAACTATCGCGTGACGCTAACAGTCAGCAATACCTGCGACAGCGTGGAAACCAGTACCCTGCTATACGTGGGTGGAGAGGCGCTTTTCCTGCCGAAAGTTCCGCACTAAAACTTCGAACATCCATTCTAAAACGTGGTACAATGCTCTCATGTTGGGGAAGCTCATAACCGGGTTAACCACTACCCAGCTTGAGATCATCGAAGGCCCGCCCGCCGGGCACATCTTCCTGGAAGGACCGGCAGGCTGTGGTAAAACCACCACCGGCGTCGAGCGCCTGGCCCGCCTGCTGGAATCCGGGGTCCGCGGCGACAGCCTGCTGGTGCTGGTGCCTCAGCGCGCCCTGGGCAAGCCCTATTACGACGTGCTGCACACCCCCGGCCTGGCTGCTGGCGGCCTGCCGGATGTGGTCACCATCGGCGGTCTGGCGCGGCGGATGGTCGAGTTATTCTGGCCGCTGGCGGCGGAAAAAGCGGGTTTTGCCCACCCGGAAGCTCCGCCCACCTTCCTTACCCTGGAAACTGCCCAATATTACATGGCCCACCTGGTGCGCCCAAAACTGGCTGAAGGTTTCTTTGAGACGGTGGTGATCGACCGCAATCGCCTCTACAGCCAGATCATCGATAACCTGAACAAGGCGGCCCTGAACGATTTCGATCACACCGAGATCGGCGAAAGGCTGAAAAGCGCCTGGGTCGGGGAAATCAGCCAGTTGCGGGTTTATGACGACGCCCAACAATGCGCCAATATTTTTCGCCAGTATTGCCTGGAGCATAACCTGCTCGATTTCTCCCTGCAGGTGGAAATTTTTTACCGGCTTTTATGGCAAGCTGAACCCCTGTGCCAGCAATATCTAAAACGCACCTATCACCACCTGATCGCCGACAATATCGAAGAAAACCCGCCGGTTGCTCACCAGATCTTGCAGGATTGGTTGCCTGATTTCGACTCAGCGCTGTTGATTTTCGATCAGCAGGCCGGTTACCGCGTGTTTCTGGGCGCCGACCCTGGACAGGCTTCCGAGCTGCGCCGGTTCTGCGAACGCCAGGTTCTTTTCAGCGAGTCCTTTATTACCAATCCGTCATTGAAGTCCCTGGAAGAAGCCCTGCAGAGAGTGCTGCAACCTGAAAAAAATCCGGCTTTGCCAGCATCCCTGGAGACGCCCGGCGATCCATCCCTGGCGCTTTCCTATTCCCAGGCGCGCTATTACCCCCAAATGCTGGATGATATCACCGACCGGATTGCCGATCTGATTGCGCAGGGGACACCCGCAGGAGAAATTGTGGTATTGGCGCCCTTCCTGTCCGATTCCCTGCGTTATTCGCTGACCTACCGGCTGGAAGCTGCGGGTATACCGGCGCGGGCCTACCGCCCGTCTCGCGCCCTACGGGATGAACCCGCCACCCTGTGCCTGCTCAGCCTGGCGGCGATCGCCCATCCGGATTGGCAAATGTCGCCCCGCAAGGAAGATTTCACCCTCACCCTGTTACAGGCGCTCGATGGTCTCGACCTGGTACGCGCCCGATTACTGGCAGATAGCGTGTATCGCCTGAAGGAAGGGAAGCCGGTATTGGAAAGTTTTGCGCAACTTCCGGCGTCGAAACGCGAGCGCATCACTTATCGCATCGGAGAGGTGTATGATCGGCTGCGAGACTGGTTGGAAAATGCTGCCAGCGGGCCAGTTGAACCGCTCGATCATTTTATTGCCAGGCTGTTTGGCGAGCTGCTCTCGCAACCGGGTTTTGGCTTCCATGCGGATTACAAAGCTGCCGAAGTGACCGCCAATTTGATCGAATCGGTGCAGAAATTCCGCTGGGTCGCAGGCGAGCCACTTCAGACTGAGGGTATTCCTCTGGGACGCGAATATCTCCAGATGGTCCAGGACGGAGTGATCGCGGCCACGTATGTGCACAGCTTCCAGGAAGTCGTCGCGGAGGCGGTGTTTCTTTCCCCGGCGCATACGTTCCTGATGCAAAATCGCCCGGTGGAATACCAGTTCTGGCTTGAAATTGGCAGCCGCAACTGGTTCGAACGGATCTCCCAGCCTTTGACTCATCCTTATGTGCTCAGCCGGCGTTGGGAAAAGGGACGGTCCTGGACTCAGAGCGAAGAAGAGCGCACCAGCCGGGAAAGTATGACCCACCTGGTTACCGGATTAATCCGGCGTTGCCGCGGGCAAATTCATCTGGGTCTCAGCCAGTTGAACGAGCAGGGATTTGAAAGCCGCGGCCCATTATTGCACGCCTTCGACCGCCTGTTGCGTAATCTGCCCGAAATCGAAGGAGGCCCGGTTTGACCACCGCCTCTTTCTCGCCGCGCCTGAAACAAAAAGAAGTACTCGCCTTTCGCCGGGGTCGCATGGGCGTCTCGGCAGTGCCCGGCAGCGGTAAAACCTGGACCCTTTCACTGCTGGCAGCCAACCTGCTGCTGGAAAACCGGGTGACAGAAGACCAGGAAGTGCTGGTAGTCACTCTGACCAATTCTGCGGTCGATAATTTCGTTCATCGCGTGGATGGCTTTCTCAAAGAGAGTGGGCGCAAGCATATCCTGGTGCCCAATTATCGTGTGCGCACCCTGCACGGGCTGGCCCATGACATTGTGCGTGAACGACCCTCCCTGGTGGGGCTGGCGGAAAGTTTTTCTATTATCGATGAACGCGCTGCCGCAGGGATTCGCAGCGAGGTGGCGCGTGCCTGGTTGCTCACCCATCCCGACGAATTGGATGAATACCTTGACCCCACACTCGATGAATCCCGGGCTGCCTGGGTTCTTCGTGAAAAAATTCCGGAATTACTGGACGAGATCGCCCTTAGTTTTATCCGTACTGCCAAAGACCTGCGCCTGACGCCGGAAATATTACGCCAGCGCCTGGATGAAATCCCTTTTTCGCTCCCCCTGGTCGAGATGGGTTGGAATATTTATCACGATTACCAGCGCGCCCTGGCTTATCGCGGCGCGGTGGATTTCGATGATTTGATCCGCCTGGCATTGATCGCCCTGAATGAGGACAAGGAACTGTTACAAGGCCTGCGCAACCGCTGGCCCTACATCCTGGAAGATGAAGCCCAGGACAGCAGCCAGCTCCAGGAACAGATTTTGACCCTGCTGGTTGGAGAAGATGGCAACTGGGTGCGCGTCGGCGATCCCAACCAGGCGATCTACGAAACCTTCACCACCGCCAGCCCCGAGCATTTGCGGCGTTTTATGGCAAGCCCTTTTGTGCAAAAAGGCGAATTACCCAACTCAGGGCGTTCCACGCAAAGTATCATCTGGCTGGCTAACCGGCTGGTGAAATGGGTGATGGAAGAGCACCCGCTGGCCGATGTCCGGGATGCGCTGGTTTCCCCGCCTGAAATTGAGCCCACCCCACCCGGCGACCCACAACCCAACCCTCCGGATAATCCCAGAGGCATCCATCTGATCGGCACGAAATTCACTGCAGCAGACGAGATCGTCCAGGTCGTCAAATCGCTGGGGAAATGGCTGCCCGACCACCCGGATCACACCGTGGCAATTCTCGCCCCGACCAATAAACGCGCCTTTGAATTTACCGACGCCTTAAAAAACCACGGCCTTCCCTATAACGACAGTCTGTTGCGTAGCTCTTCGTCCACCCGCACCACAGCCGGCATGCTGGGCAATGTGTTGAATTACCTAGCCAACCCGGATTCGGCCAGCCGCCTTGCCAGGGCGCTGGAGGTCTGGCAACGCACCAACGAGGACGATAGCCAGGAAAAGGAGGCAAACAAACAGTCCCTTGCTCTGGTGCGAAAATGCCGCCAGGTGGAAGATTACCTCTGGCCGCGACATTCGTACGATTGGTTGGAAGAACTGGAGCTGCAATCGACAAATCCCCCGCTGTATGAACATCTGGAAAGTTTTCGCCAGATTGTCCGCCGCTGGCTGGGTACGGTATTGCTGCCCATCGACCAGATTGTCCTCACCCTCAGCCAGGATCTGTTCAAGACCCCTACCGACCTGGCTATCGCCCATAAGCTGGCAGTGCTCTTACGCCAGGCAAGCGAATTGAAACCTGACTGGCGCCTGGCAGAATTAACCCAGGAGCTGGCCATAATTGCCCGCAACGAGCGCCGGTTTTTGGGGTTCAGCGAGGATGATACCGGCTTCGATCCGGAAAGGTACCGGGGAGTGGTGGTCGTGGCTACCATGCACAAAGCAAAAGGGCTTGAATGGGATCGCGTCTACCTGGTTTCGGTCAATAATTATGATTTTCCCACGGGTATGCCCTACGACCAATTCATCTCGGAGAAATGGTACCTGCAAGAACGGGTGAACCTGGAAGCTGAAACCCGGGCGCAACTAACTGCCCTCTTTCCTGAGCGGCAAATTGACACCGGCAGGCGCGATCCGCGCCAATGGCCTGAGCCAGGTGAAGCCACGGCCGGCTCCCGGCTGGACTATATCCGGGAGAGATTGCGCCTGTTGTATGTAGGCATCACCCGCGCCCGACAGGAGCTGGTCATCACCTGGAATACCGGACAGAAGGGAAATTTACAGCCGGCTGTGCCTTTTCTGGCATTAAGCGAACTCTGGGAGGAGCACCTGCATGAACCTGCCGGATAATTTTGTTTTCAGCCAGGGCAACCTGCAGGATTACGTGGATTGCAAACGGCGTTTCCAGTTACGTTATATCGAACGCAGGTCCTGGCCGGCAATTAAGGCAGAGCCTGCGTTGGTACACGAAGAATGGATGCAATTGGGCGCCCGTTTCCATCGTATGGTTGAGCAGGCGCTCAGCGGAGTCCCCGCTGAGCAAATTAATGTCTCCCCGGAGGACGAAAAGTTGAGCCTGTGGTGGCGTAATTACCTTTCCTTACATGGCAAGCTGACGGGCATCGAAAACGCTCCTGAGGAGGAATTGAGTTTCTTCCCGGAATTAACCCTCAGCGCTGGCGTGGGCGGCTACCGCCTGCTCGCTAAATATGACCTGATTGTGATTACCTCTGCGGGTCAACTGGTGATCTACGACTGGAAAACGTCGGTAAAGCGCCCTCGCCGGGAGTGGCTGGCAGACCGCCTGCAAACCCGCGTCTACCCCTATCTGCTGGTGCGCGCCGGGCAAACGCTTACCGGCGGGCTACCTGTGCCGCCAGAAAAAGTCAGTATGGTGTATTGGTTTGCTGGATACCCCGATGATCCCGAACGCTTCCCATATAACCAGCCGGCTTTCGAGCGGGATTCGTCCTATTTGGAGGGGTTGATTAATGAAATCAGCGGGCTGGAGCCAACGCAATTCACCCTGACCGATGTGCTTCAGCAGTGTACCTATTGCCAGTATCGCTCATTGTGCGATCGCGGTACTCGCGCCGGGGAATTTACAGGGGAAGAAGCGGAAGGCACTCTGGCCGAGTTGAGCGATCTCCTCTTCGACCTGGATACCATTCCGGAAATTGGCTACGATTGAACGATATGCGTTCGTTAAGCGGTGCAGAATGGGTATTTCCCGAGCCGGTAGAAATTAATTCGGGTTTACTGGAATTGGTGGGCGGCAACCAGTTGTTGGGACGCTTGCTGGCGATACGCGGCCTGACCACCTTTGCATCGGCGCATGCCTTTCTGAATCCGGATGCATATACACCTGCCTCTCCATTCGAATTACCGGATCTGGATCAAGCGGTAGAGCGCCTGCTGGCAGCGGTCGCCAATGGGGAAAAAATTCTGGTCTGGGGCGACTTTGACGTGGATGGACAGACAGCCACGACCATTCTTTTCCAGGCCTTACAAGAGCTGGGTGCCCGGGTCGATTATTACATTCCGCATCGCGAGCGCGAGTCTCATGGCGTGCATCTGGGAACATTGAAAAAGTGGTTCGCTGAGGGTGTGGAGGTAGTACTCACCTGCGATACCGGTATCGCCGCAAAGCCGGCTGCTGAATTTGCGCGCAGTCAGGGAGTGGATTTCCTGGTCAGCGATCATCACGACCTGCCCGAGGTGCTGCCCGACGCCTACGTACTGATCAATCCGAAATTTCTCCCCAA
>JAGUYX010000212.1 GCA_020061145.1 Anaerolineales bacterium
AAGGTTTGCCATCATTCGTCCAACTTCAGCAGCGCCTGGATACGCGGCAAAATCTCAGTCTCCACAGCCTGCTCGCTGGTTGGCGGGTTTACATCCTCCAACAAATACCAGCGCTCCACCAGAGTGACTGAATTCCCCGGTTCTACCCTGGTGAGGGGACTGAGCGTCTCCAGCTCCAGAAAGCGGTCGTTGGTGAATACTTCCACGGCTGATCCCAAATCCGGGTACACCCCCTCCATAGGGGAAGCGATTTGCTTCAGGAACAGGTGATTTCCCAGGGCATATGCCAACCAGCCCGGCGGCGAGATCATACCCAGCTTCAACGATGCCGGGCGGGTTACGTCCTGGCGTAACAGGATAAATTTTTCTCCCCAAGTCCACCGAGGGTCTGCCATGTCGGTATAAGACCACAGCACCAACCCGTGCGAGGGCAGCAATTGTTCCGGCCAGGGACGGCGCGGAGGATGGGGCAGAATAGCCACGCCGGATGGCGCCATCACAGTCAGCGCCCAGACGGAAAACTCAATCGTCCAGGGGTTATGGTTCCACATACGATGCGTGATCTCAAAACCACCCTCGATCTCCAGCGGACGAATGTGAATCTCTTTCTGGATACCGGTAGCCTGCTCAACCGGCGGTGTAAGGATTAATCTCCCATCGGAAACCTGGTAGGGCACCGGCTGGTTGTCGGGCACATAAGTGCGTTGTTCATTTTCCGGGGCATGCCACAGCCGGTGACCGCCATAAATGCGCCATTCGCCGCCGCCCCGTAGACCGGATTGGTCTGGCTCTTCCTTAAGCAGGTTTTGTTGGCCGGTAAAGCCAAAACGGATAATCCGCGGTCCCACAACCGTCGTGGTTACCAGCTCGACGCGCCCGTTGCGCAGGCGAAGACAATCTTCCCAACCGGCGTACTCAATTTTGTCCAGGTGCATGGATTCTTTTCCACTTTCTCCGTCGTTCTGCAAGGATCAAACCAGACTCGCCCCATCAGCAGGGCTGCAGATATATATCGCAGGCTCCAGACCAGTAGCGGATTGATATTGTTGATGAATGTGCCGGGCAAATCCTTCGGCTGCTGACCCGGCAACCAGCGCCACCGCGCAGCCGCCAAAACCCGCGCCGGTCATACGCGCCCCGAAACAACCTTCCAGGGATTGCGCCAGTTCCACCATCACGTTTAATTCATGGCTGCTGACCTCAAAATCGTCCCGCAGGCTCAGGTGGCTGAGGTTCATCAATTCCCCAAAACGGGTTACCTCGCCGTCTACCAGCGCCTGCGCTGCTTCCAGGGTGCGTTCATTTTCGCTGATCACATGCCGGGCCCTGCGGCGGGTGACCTCTTCCATACCTGCCTCCCGCTGCGTAAATTCATCGAAGGTGACATCGCGCAGCGCTTTTACACCAAAATAACGCGCCGCAGCTTCACATTGACGGCGGCGTTCATTGTAAGCCGAATCCACCAGATCTCGGCGGGTGGCGGTATCCAGAATCACCACCGCCACACCATCCGGCAAGGGGGTCTGGCGGACTTCCAGGCTGCGACAATCGATTAACAGGGCATGGCCGGCTTTGCCGCGGGCGGAAATCATCTGATCCATAATGCCCGATTGCACCCCCATCCATTTATTTTCGGCTTGCTGGCCAAGCCGCGCCATTTCAGCCGGGTCCCACGGTAAATCCGAGGCCACACTGAACGCCCGCCCTGAGGCCAACTCTAACGCCGCAGACGAAGATAACCCTGCGCCGATGGGCACGTCTCCAGCCAGCACCCCTTCCCAACCTTGCAGCTCGTAGCCGGCTTCCTGCAGGGCATAGGCCATACCTTTGATGTATTCGCCCCATTCGCTGTTGTCAAGGGTTAACTGGCGCAGGTCAAATTGCATCCATTGGGCATAATCCAGGGAATAAACCCGGACGATGCGGTCTGACCGCTTGCGCAGGGCAATCCACACCGCCCGATCGATCGCCATGGGCAGCACGAAACCATCGTTATAATCGGTATGCTCGCCAATCAGGTTGACCCGCCCGGGAGCGCGCACGATATACTCGGGAAGCTGCTCGAATCGATGGGAGAATTCCTGCTCAACTCTATGTCGTAAGGTTATGTTCATCGTTTCATCACACCTGTCTATCCGGCATAACCGGGTAATTCTCGCAGGCGGGCGGCTGCCTGCTCAGGCGTGAGGTCGCGCTGCGGTTCGGCAAGCATTTCGTACCCCACCATAAATTTCTTAACAGTAGCCGAGCGTAACAAAGGCGGGAAAAAATGTGCATGCAACTGCCAGTGTTGGGTCTGAGCAGTTGGGTAAGGTGCGCCGTGCCAGCCCATGGAATAGGGGAAGGACGTATCAAACAACTGGTCGTAGCGGGTTAACAGGCGCTTCAAAATATCTGCCAGCGCTGTCCTTTGCTCGTCTGCCAGATCTGGCAGGCGCTGGACAGACTGGAGGGGTAGAAGCAGAGTCTCAAAAGGCCAGACAGCCCAATATGGCACCAGCGCCAACCAGTGATCGTTTACCTCCACCTGGCGCGCTTCCCGATCAGCTTCCAGCCGGGCATAATCCAGTAATAACGGCTGCCCGTAGCGGGAAAAATATTGCTCTTGCTGGCGGTCTTCTTTTCCCGGTTCAAGGGGAATTCCGGCGCTGGCCCAGATTTGCCCGTGCGGATGCGGGTTGGAGCTGCCCATCATGGCGCCTTTATTTTCAAATACCTGCACCCAGGTATATTTTTGACCCAGCTCCTGCGTTTGCTGCGCCCACAGGTCTACCACCACCCGAATTTCCGGCAAGGACATTTCCGCCAGGGTCAGGTCGTGACGTGGTGAAAAACACAATACCCGGCAGGTACCCGGCATATCCTCGTTATGTAGCAGTGTGTGGTCGTTGGCGTCTGCAGGGGGCGCCTCCGGGAGCAGGGCGGCAAAATCATTGGTAAACACAAACGTTCCTGTATAGGGTGGGTTTTTCACACCGCCAGCCCGTTGGTTACCCGGGCACAAATAACAATCCGGGTCATAAGCAGGGCGAGTTTCCGGCGGCTTTTTTTCCACCTGTCCCAACCAGGGGCGTTCAGTACGGTGCGGGGAAACCAGCACCCAGTCTCCATTAAGGGCATTTCGCCGGCGGTGAGGATAGGTTTTCATCCGCTTATCCCTTGCTTTCTGGCCAGCGCAAAACCGGAAAAGCGCACCGGTGCGCCATTATTGAATAAAATCAGCGCATCCGGTGTTTGCACGATCTGGGCGCTGGTGCGAACCGTCACATCATCCAGAAAAATTTTCACCCAACGATCCTGTACTTCCAGGCGCAGCAAATGAACTGCCTGGGCAGCGAAATCCGGCGGTAATTCACGCTGCTGTTCCCCGGATAGGGTTTTCAGGTGAAGCCTGCCGGTTTCCGGGTGCAGGCTGACTTCGAACTGGGTCCGGTCCGATGCCGCAAGCCCAAAACCAAATCGGTCGGGCGCTTGTTGCCCGGTGAGAAGAAAATTAATCTCGATCACACAGGCGGGGCAATCAAAAAACAGGGACGCAAGCGCATCCTCGCCGGATAACCACACTGCGGAAGCGTTTTGCTCCAGGCGCCAGCCGCCCGAAAGAGGTGTGAACGCCTCAAAACCGGCGATCAATGGCGTTTCGGGCATGGGTTGGGGGGTATAGCTGGGCCCCAGCACCACCAGGCGATCGCCCACCCAATCCAGGCGATCAATCGCCAGGACACGCTCGGCTGTTTCCGGTTGCCAGCGATGGTAAACACAGAATAATTCCTGGTTGTCCAGCCCGCGCACCACGGAATTATGCCCCGGCCCGATCACACCCTGCTCGGGCAGGCTGCGCAGGACCGGCAGGCTTCCCTCGCCATCACTCGCTTGCTGCCACTCATCCTGCGATTCGATCCGATCACTGGTGGCGTAACTGACCCCATAACTGGCGTTCTGCCAGTTCCCACCGCTAAACATTTGATAATAGCGCCCGCCATGTTTGAGCACAAAAGGACCTTCGATCGTATGCCAGCGCACTCCGCCTTTTTCCTGGCGTTGTGGATCGTATACCTGCCAGTCAAAAAGAGCGCGGGTCACCGGGCGGGGAGAACCCGCCAGGGTAAAAGGATCCAGCAGGCGGTCACACACCGTGCCGGTGCCGATGCGGGTGTGGTCTAGAAAGTCAGTTGCATAGAACATATACCGGCGACCATCGTCATCGATAAATACATGCGCATCAATGGCAAACGGCTCACGGGTAAGGCGTTTACCCTGGTCGACGAATAATCCATCCGGACGATCTGCCAGCGCCACGCGAATTTCCATCTGCTCTTCATTGCCGACAGAATAATACAGGTAAAATAACCCGTTCGCGTAAACCACTTCCGGCGCCCAATAACAGGGGAAATTACCGGGTAAGGGATCCATCACGCTGCCGACTGCCTGCCAGTACACCAGGTCGCGAGAATGCAATAAACCAAAACATCGCCCGTCTGGCTGAATACCGGTAAAGTAACACCAATATTCCCCGTCATATTTCAGTACGAATGGATCGGGGCAGGATCTGCGGTAGACGGGGTTCAAATACTCGGCTGCGGGTGCGTTCACCGGCTCCCTCTATAAACTCATTCTAGCCACAATTAACGGTTGAATAAATGCCGAACCATATCGTCCAGCACGAG
>JAGUYX010000081.1 GCA_020061145.1 Anaerolineales bacterium
ATTCGATTGCCCCATCACCTTTGTCGCGCCGCCGGAAATGTCACTGACGGATGAATTCAAGGCCGACCTTAATAACTACAGTCTGGATTATCACGAAGCAGAGCATGTCGAACAGGCCATTGCAGAAGCAGATGTCATTCTGGTTGAGCCGGTGGTCCAGCCGGACTATACCCAGGCCCGCCAGGAGGCCGGCGAGCACGGTATGACCCCCGCCAATTACAAGATCACCCGGGAGCTGCTGGCTAACAAAGCCAAGTCAGATGCCATCCTGCTCCATTCGCTGCCACGCATGGATGAAATTCCCCCCGACGTGGACATCACCCGCTGGTCTCGCTACTGGCAGGAAGCCTTTAATGGCGTGGTCATGCGTATGGCCTTGCTGGCTCTGGTATTGGGAGCAATGGAATAAGGATAATTACTTCCAGGAGGGCAGGTATTCTTACTTGCCCTCCTGCTGTTGACCACTGGGAGATAATAGAATGCAAACCGATTTACGTGGCCGAGATCTGATCGGCGATCTCGATTTTACGAAGGAAGAAGTTGAAACCGTTCTGGAGGTTGCTTGGGACCTGAAACGCAAACGCGCCCTGGGTGAGCCGCATGCTTACCTGCGGGACAAAGTCCTGGCGATGTTGTTTTTCTTTTCTTCAACGCGTACGCGTGGCTCTTTTGAAGCCGGGATTGCCCAGTTAGGCGGGCATGGCGCATTCATCGAAAGCCGCACCACCCAGATTTCTCACGGTGACACTGAAAAAGAAATGGGTGAAATATTTGGGCGTTACTTCGATGGTATTGCCATCCGCCATGTCACCTGGGGAACCGGAAATCGTTACCTGAACCTGGTGGCAGAGGCTTCACGTGTGCCGGTGTTGAATATGCAGTGCGACATCTACCATCCTTTCCAGTGTCTGGCAGATTTAATGACCATTATGGAAAAGAAAGGCCGAGACCTGCGCCGCAAGAAGATCGTTGTTTCCTGGGCTTATGCTGCTTCTTACCTGAAACCCATCTCCGTGCCCCAGTCATTGATTCTGCAAATGCCGCGGTTTGGTATGGATGTGGTTCTGGCACACCCACCGGAATTCAAATTGATGCCGGAGATCATGGAACAGGCGCAGGAGCAGGCGCGCAAATACGGCACGGGTTTCGAGGTGGTGGATAGCATGGAAGAAGGGTTCAAGGATGCGGATGTGGTGTATGCCAAATCCTGGGGACCTCTTTTGACCACCAATGACCCTGATGAAGGCAAGCGAATTCAGGACAAGTATCAATCCTGGATCACCGACGCTCAGAAGATGGCATTGGCGAAAGAAGATGCCATTTATATGCATCCCCTGCCGGCAGATCGCAATATCGAAGTGACCGATGGCGTTATGGATGGTCCGAATTCTGTCGTGTTTGATGAAGCAGAAAACCGTTTGCATGCTCAAAAGGCTGTGATGGCGCTGACCATGCGCTGAGCCGAGGAAACTATGAAAGATAACAAAGTTGCAGTTGTTGCCATTGGCGGCAATTCCTTAATCAAGGATAAAGCTCACCAGACGGTTGAAGACCAGTACCAGGCAGCCAAAGAAACGACGATGCATATCGCAGACATGATCGAAGCCGGCTGGAATGTGGCGATTGGTCATGGAAATGGTCCGCAGGTAGGATTTATCCTGCGTCGCTCCGAGATCGCCCATAAAGTGGAGGGTTTGCATGAAGTTCCGCTTGATGTATGTGGCGCCGACACCCAGGGAGCAATTGGATACTCTTTGCAGCAGACTTTGCAAAATGAGTTGCGCCGCCGTAATCTACATAAACCCGTCGCCACGGTGATCACCCAGGTTGAAGTGAGCAAAGATGATCCTGCCTTTCAAAACCCATCCAAGCCTATTGGCGGTTTTATGGATGAAGAAGAAGCCCGCCTGCGCGCGCGTGATATGGGCTGGAACGTGGTGGAAGATGCGGGACGTGGTTGGCGCAGGGTGGTAGCCAGTCCTTTACCCAGGAAAGTGGTTGAGCTGGAGGCCGTGCAGACATTGATCGATGCCGGCGTGATTGTGGTTACTGTTGGTGGAGGCGGCATTCCGGTGATCGATGTGGGGGATGGAACTTACCAGGGTATCGCGGCTGTCATCGATAAAGATTTCGCCAGCAGCCTGCTGGCACAGTTGATCCAGGCTGATTTGTTTCTCATTTCGACAGCCGTTGAAAAGGTTGCCTTGAACTTTGGCAAACCTGATCAAAAAGAAATCGATCGTATGACTCTGGCTGAAGCCAAAGCTTATCTGGCGGAAGGCGTCCATTTTGCCAAAGGTTCCATGGCGCCCAAGATCCAGGCAATCATCTGGTTTCTGGAAACAGGTGGCAAACAGGCGATCATTACCAATCCCGAGAACATCGGGCGCGCTTTACGCGGCGAGACAGGAACCTGGATTGTCCCGGAATAAAAATGCGTTAGCAGGCGGCCGGAGAATTCACCTCCGGCCGTTTGTATGAAATTGGATGGCTGAATTGACCGTATTTGCGGACACATAAAAGAAACTGGTGCTTGACTTTAATAGCCTCGAATGGTTGGCGTAATGAGTAGAATATGCGAAAATAGGGCAAGTGTTATCATATGGCCTATCAAATCCGTGAATAAATACATTTGGAATCCGTGTTTCCTCCAGGTATCCTGTGTGGAAACTCATGGGTTAGGTATGCATTCATGAAAGGAGGTGTTATCACTCGCGCGTAGATCTACCCGAGATCTATTTCGGTCGTTCGTATTGCCTGACTGCAAAAAAAGCCTGTTTTCGAGGAGAAGAGCAAATGAAAAAAAGCGTTATATGGCGTTTGTTAAGCCTGTTGCTGGTCGCAGTTTTTGTTCTGGCAGCCTGCACGCCCGCCGCGACTCCGCCTGCCGAAGAAACGCAACCCCCTGCGGGAGAAGAACCACCCGCAGCCGAAGGTTTGAAATTCGGTATGCTGCTGGTCGGACCTTTCAATGACCATGGATGGTCTCAGGCGCATTATGAGGCTGGAGAATACGTTGAAGAAAAACTGGCCGGTTCCGAGATGGTTTATGTTGACAAAGTTAATCCGGCGGATCGTCCGGGCACGACGCCTGCACAACTGGCGGAAAGTGTGGTTCAACAAGGCGCAACCATCGTTATCTTCAACTCTGATGATATGAAAGATAGCGCCCTGGAATTTGCCCAGGCCAACCCCACGATTCCAGTGATCCACGCCTCCGGTGATTCTTCCTGGGTGGATGGGGCTGATTTTAAGAATTTGCCCAATCTGATCAATATCATGGGTCGCATGGAATACGGCAAAATGATGGCCGGTTGTGCCGCTGCTTTGACCACCCAGACCGGCAATATCGGCTACCTCGGACCACTGATCAACGATGAAACCCGCCGCCTGGCTGCCTCCGCCTACCTCGGGGCGCGTTACTGTTGGGAGAATTACCTGGATAAAGATCCCGCCGACCTGGGCTTTAAAGTCACCTGGATTGGCTTCTGGTTTAATATTCCGGGTGTTACCTCCGACCCGACTCAGGTTGCGGATGACTTCTTCAACAGCAATTTCGATGTCGTGATTTCGGGCATCGACACCACCGAAGGGCTGGTTGAAGCCAAGAAGTTTGCCGCGGAAGGTAAAGCTGTTTGGGCTATCCCTTACGACTACATTGGTTCTTGCTCGGAAGCGCCTGAGGTTTGCCTGGGCGTGCCCTATTTCAACTGGGGTCCCGCGTACCTGGAAAACTTCAAAGCCATTCAAGAAGGAACCTGGGAAGCACATTGGGAATGGAATGGCCCAGATTGGTCGGATATCAACAATCCCGATACCAGTGCGATCGGATTCGTTAAAGGCGATGCCTTGAGCGATGAAGCCTCTGCTCAGCTCGACCAGTTTATTTCAGAACTGGCAGGTGGGCTGAACCTCTGGACGGGACCGATTAATCTTCAAGACGGGACTCCCTATCTGGCGGATGGTGAGGTTGCCACCGACCAGCAGGTCTGGTATCTGCCTCAGCTTCTGGAAGGCATGGAAGGCCAGAGCGTCCCCAGCGAATAACCGTGTTTTTCAGTGCATGGGGGGAGGAGGAATGATCCTCCCCCCATTTTCAGGAAGCAAATGGAAGTCTCACTGATCGGGATACATAAATATTTTGGCGCGGTTCACGCCAATGAAGATATTACCCTGAAGATCCCTTCAGGTTCTATTCAGGGTATCCTGGGTGAAAACGGAGCTGGAAAAAGTACCTTGATGAAGGTATTATCCGGATTTATCCAGGCAGATAAAGGCGAAATTTTGCTGAATGGCAAGCAGGTGGTGATCGAATCGCCATCGGATGCCATTCAGCATGGGATCGGTATGCTTCACCAGGACCCCCTGGATTTTCCGCCCATGAAAGTGATCGATAATTTTATTATCGGTAGCCGTTTACCCCTTTTTCCCAAAAAATCAGTGGTTTATCGCGAAATCACCCAGCTTCAAAAGCAGTTTGACTTTGACCTCGATCTCGAAGCTTATGTCGAGAGCCTGACGGTCGGTGAAAGACAGCAACTTGAAATCTTACGTTTACTCTGGTTGGGAGCCTCGGTGCTGATTTTAGATGAGCCGACAACGGGGATCAGCGCACCTCAGAAGAATAAATTATTCGAAACATTACGCCTGCTGGCCGGCCAGGGCAAAACCATCATTTTTGTCTCTCATAAGCTGGAAGATGTTGAACAGCTTTGTGATCGTGTTGCTGTTTTGCGCCAGGGAAAGCTCGTTGGCGTAGAAGTCCCGCCATATAATATCGAATCCCTGGTAACTTTGATGTTCGGCAAATTAGTCAACCTGGCTGATCGTCAGGATACCTGTACCGAAACTCCGATCCTTCGAGTAGAAGATTTGGCGCTGGAAAGCCCGCGCTTGCGGATCGATCATGTGAACCTGGAAGTTCGTGAGGGGGAGGTGATTGGCCTGGCCGGGATGGAAGGTTCCGGGCAATTGTTATTCTTACAGGCCTGCGCCGGATTGGTGCGACCGATTCACGGTAGAATTTTGATTAATAATAAGGATCTAACTGGCAAACGTTATCATGTTTTGATGAAAGAAGGTGTGACATATCTGCCCGCCTCCCGGATGGAAGAAGGCCTGGTCATGGGTTTAACCCTGAACGAGCATTTTGCCCTGGCGGGAGAAAACCAGGGGGTGTTTATCGACCGTCAAGCCATTCAGGAGGTAACCAGCACCCGCATCAAAGAATTTAACATTAAAGGCACACCTCGCTCGACGGTAGAATCTCTCTCTGGTGGAAACCAACAACGTGCACTGCTGGCATTGATGAAAAATCAGCATTCATTAATTCTGATGGAACATCCCACCCGAGGATTGGATATCGAATCGTCAATCTGGATTTGGAGTAAATTGAAAAATCGGTGTTCTTCTGGCAGCGCAATTATTTTCATTTCGTCCGATCTGGAAGAAATCCTGCATTATAGCGATCGCATACTGGTGTTTTTCGCCGGTAAAGTTTCTCCCCCTATCCCGGCTGAGGCTACCCATGTCGACCAGCTCGGCCAATTGATTGGCGGTAAAGGCTGGGATAAATTAGGTCTTCCAGATCTGCAGTTGTAGAGTCCTGTACGGGCCAGGCATACGGAGTCAGCATGCAAAAGCTTTCCGATCGCGGGATCAACTTATTGTTTCAATCAGGCGCAATCTTGCTGGCGCTGCTCTTCACCACCATTGTGCTGGTGTTATCCGATGCGCCGCCGATTGAAGCCTACCGAAACATCCTGATTGGATCGTTTAGTTCCTGGAAACAATTTTCCGATGTCCTGGTCGCCTGGGTTCCCTTACTCCTGGCAACGGCTGGTTTGCTGGTCACCTTTACAGCCGGGTTGTGGAACATTGGGATCGAAGGTCAGATTACCTTGGGCGCCATATTTTGTACCGGTCTGCTCAGGCTGACCCTGGGCGGTGACGTTCCCCCCTGGATGGCAATCTCGCTGTCTATTCTCGCCGGAATGATCGGTGGGGCTCTCTGGGCAGCTCTGGCCGGGGTGTTGAAGACCTTCGGTGGAGTTAATGAGATTTTTGGTGGTCTGGGATTGAATTTTGTCGCCACAGCCTTAACTTTGTGGTTGATTTTTGGCCCCTGGAAACGGCCTGGAATAGGCTCGATGAGCGGTACGGAACCTTTCCCGATGGAACTGTGGCTGCCTCAAATCCCTGGTTTACGCCTCAGCGTATGGTCAATTCTCATTGCCGTGATCGGAATCGCGATTATTTACTTGCTGCTCCAGGGCACTTATTTTGGCTTGAAATTAAAAGCCGTCGGAAAAAATATGCGCTCGGCTTATATTCTGGGCATCCCGACCACGCGGTACATGATGTCTTCATTTCTCATTTGCGGGTTGTTTGCCGGGTTAGCCGGGTCAATCCAGGTAGTGGCCGTATATCATCGACTGATCCCTTCAATCTCCAGTGGTTATGGATATCTCGGTTTATTGGTCGCCATGCTGGTAAATTACCAGGCATTATGGTCGATTCCGGTGTCTTTGTTTTTTGCAGCCTTGAACATCGGTAGTATCCAGCTACCCATCGTGTTAAAACTTGATTCAGCTCTGGCTGGTGTGTTGCAAGGCTCGCTGGTGCTTTTTGTCCTGATTATGCAGGGCGCCCGGTCACGTTTTACAAAACGGTTATTGAGGTGAGTGTATGACAGGCATTTCCATCCTGATCGGGTTGGCGGGCATCATTACAGCAGCGGCACCGATTGTGTTTGCCACCATTGGCGAAACCATCACCGAACGCGCCGGCGTGATCAATCTATCCGTAAATGGGACGATCATCCTGACTGCCATGGTTGGATTTGCTACGGCCGTCACCACGGGCAGCACATTGCTGGGCTTTCTGGCAGGCATGCTTGTAGGTGGGTTGGTGTCACTGATCATTGCCTTCAGCAGTATCACGCTCAAGCAATCTCAGGTAGCTGTGGGATTTGTTCTGGCGCTTCTATGCCGGGATCTGGCGTATTTTCTTGGCAATCCCTTCATGGGTTTATCCGGTCCACGCCTGTCGAATTTTCATATCCCCCTCCTGAAAGATATTCCCCTGCTTGGGGTACTGTTTTTCCGGCAGGATGTGATGACCTATTTGAGCATCCTGCTGATTTTTGCTGCCTGGATCTGGATTTTCCGCACTCGCCCCGGATTGATGTTGCAGGGTATTGGAGAACGCCCCGCGGCAGCTTTCGTGCGCGGCGCCAATGTTAACTTGATGCGGTATGTATATACAGTGATTGGGGGCGCTTTGGTCGGCCTGGCCGGGCCAGTCTACTCTTTAAGTGTCAAAGCAGGTTGGAAAGGCACGATCAGCGGTCTGGATGGCATTGGTTGGATCGCTCTGGCAATTACGATTTTCGGTGGCTGGAATCCTTTGCGGGCTGCATTTGGCGCTTATCTGTTTGCCCTGTTGCAGTGGGCCGGTCTGGTTTTGCAACCCAGCCTGCCAAATATTCCCTCTCAAGTCTTGCAGGTGGCACCCTTTCCATTGATGATTCTGGCATTATTGCTGGTAAACATTGGCAATACAGAATGGATAGAGCGGACTCTGGCCGGCCTGCCTGAAGACGTCCGCCGTTTGATTGCCAAAATTCTGCGCTCGTTGCGTGCTTCACCACCAGCGTCGCTTGGTGTACCCTTCGAGCAAGACTGAAAATATCACCTGGACAAAAATCAAAATGACAAAATTCACCGGATACGTTTGTTCTTTATGTGGGCGCGTGTATGCGCCGGATGAAGTGACTTATACCTGCCCCATTGACGGGGGTAATCTGGATGTCAGCCTCGATTACGACGCACTCCGTCGTCTTTCTCCTGAACAAATTATTCAGCATCAGGAAAATTCGTTATGGCGTTACCTTCCGCTCTTACCGGTAGAACACCCAGGTGGAGAACATACGCCATTCCGGGCAGCAGGATGGACGCCTCTGTTTCGTACGGATCGGCTGGCTAACGAATTAGGCATTAAATCTCTCTGGATAAAAGATGAAAGCCGAAACCCGACCGCCTCTTTCAAAGATCGCGCCAGTGCAGTGGTTGTCGCGCGGGCCCGCGAAATTGGCGCTGAGGTGGTAACTACTGCATCCACAGGAAATGCCGGGGCTGCACTGGCCGGTATGGCCGCAGCTATCGGTCATAAAGCGGTCATTTTTGCACCGAAAACCGCCCCACCGGCTAAGATCGCTCAACTGCTCGTATTTGGCGCCAGGGTCATCCTGGTGAATGGCAATTACGATGCTGCCTTCGACCTGACAATTGAGGCTGCCCAGGAATTCGGCTGGTACTGCCGTAACACGGGGTATAACCCCTTTACCGCAGAAGGCAAGAAGACCGCGGCTTTTGAGCTGTGGGAAAAGATCTTGAAGGGTGAATTACGCCATACTCCCGAAAATCCCTTGCAAATCTTTGTCTCCGTGGGGGACGGCAATATCATTTCCGGTATTCATAAGGGTTTTCGTGACCTCCTGTCTGCCGGTCATCTGGAGGTGATGCCCAGAATCTTTGGAGTACAATCAGAGGGCTCGGCCGCGGTGGCGAACGCCTTTTTCGCTGGCACGGAAAAAATTACGCCCGTGCAGGCGGCTACCCTGGCGGATAGCATATCTGTGGATTTACCCCGCGATGGCGTGAGGGCTATTCGGGCAGCACGTGATACCGGAGGAGCTTATCTCACCGTTCCAGACGGGGCGATTCTGACGGCTATTGCTGTTTTGGGTTCACTGGGTATTTTCGCCGAACCTGCCGGGGCAACCGCCTACGCCGGTCTGGTGAAGGCAGTGAATTCAGGGATGGTGAATGGCGAAAGTACGACGGTGGTCATCAATACCGGTAGCGGGTTGAAGGACATTCGAGCAGCCATGCAAGCCGTACCGGAAGCTCCGGTAATCGAGCCAAGCTTGTCTGAGGTGAAGAAACTGCTGTAAGCGATCCGAGTAAAGAAAAATTCATGTTACCAACGTATACAATCATCGCTCCTATTTATAACGAAAAAGACAATATCCCCGAATTATATCGGCGCGTATCCGAGGTGATGGAAACAACCGGCGAACCCTGGGAGCTGGTCCTTGTGGATGATGGCAGCACAGACGGCTCGACCGCAATGCTCCGTCAGTTGGGAAAACAGGATCCACGCATCAGACCGGTTATCTTCGCACGCAACTTTGGCCATCAGTTGGCCGTCACTGCTGGCATGGATTACAGTCGGGGTAAAGCGGTTGTGATCATCGACTCGGACCTGCAAGATCCCCCTGAAGTGATCCTTAAACTGATCGAGAAGTGGAAGGAAGGTTTTGAAGTTGTATACGCAGTTCGCGAAGAACGGGAAGGTGAAACCTGGTTCAAGCAGTTCACCGCCTCGCTATTTTACCGGTTGATCAACAAGATCACTTCCGTACCCATTCCGGTGGATACCGGAGATTTCCGGTTGATGGACCGCAAGGTAGTCGATGTGCTGACTCGCATGCGTGAACATCATCGATTTATTCGGGGCATGTCCGTCTGGGTAGGCTTTAAGCAGACCGGCGTGAAATACCGCCGGGCAGCGCGCGTGGCAGGTGAAACCAAATACCCACTCCGGAAAATGATCCGTTTTGCCAGTGATGCCATTACCGGGTTTTCGTTTTTCCCATTACAGTTGGCGACTGTAATGGGTTTTTTTGCAGCGGGCATCAGCATACTGGCGATACCGGTAGTAGCAGCCATTCGTTTATGGCTTCCGCATGAACCTCTGCTGGGTCAGGCAACAACCCTGATTGTGGTTCTC
>JAGUYX010000221.1 GCA_020061145.1 Anaerolineales bacterium
GATTACGAGATCGGTATTCGGCACCAGCTTGCGGTGATTTCCGTCCTGGATGAAGCCGCGCGTATTAATGAGCATGGAGGTCCGTATGCTGGACAGGATCGGTTCGAATGTCGCAAAAATCTCTGGATGGATATGCAGGCCGCGAACCTAACGATCAAAGAGGAGCCGTACACCTTGAGTATTCCGCGCTCCCAGCGCGGTGGCGAGATTATCGAACCGATGATCTCCACGCAATGGTTTGTCCGGATGGAAACACTCGCCAAAGCTGCAATTGAAGTGGTCAGGGACGGCCAGATCAAGATTGTTCCGGAGCGCTTTACGAAAGTATATTTCAACTGGCTTGAAAACATCGAGGACTGGTGCATCAGCCGCCAATTATGGTGGGGGCATCGCATACCGGTGTGGTACTGCGGCGCTTGTGGAGAATTAACCGTTTCACGCACAGATCCAAGTTCGTGCAGCTTTTGTGACTCCAAGGATATCAAACAGGACACCGATGTGCTGGATACGTGGTTCTCATCCGGCCTCTGGCCTTTTTCAACTCTGGGTTGGCCTGAGGAGACACCTGATTTTCAATATTTTTATCCAACCTCGATTCTGGAGACCGGTTATGATATTTTGTTTTTCTGGGTAGCGCGAATGATCATGGCTGGCGTGGAATTTACCGGAAAAATCCCCTTCCATACCGTTTATCTACACGGTTTGATCCGGGATGAAAACGGTAGAAAAATGAGCAAAACTGCCGGAAATGTCATCGATCCACTGACTGTGATGGGGGAATTGGGCACAGACGCATTACGTTTTACCTTACTGGTTGGATCCACTCCGGGTAAAGACATGAATTTAAGCCTGAAAAAGGTCGAAGCCAATCGCAACTTTGCAAACAAAGTCTGGAATGCAGGGCGGTTTGTGATTGGTGCTCTGAACCAGGCGCCTGTTGAATCTCTCCGACCACCTGAATGGACGCTGGCCGATTCATGGATCTGGGCCAGGTTACAACAATTAATCCGGGATGTGGAGCGCTTATTCACCAATTTTCAATACGGCGAAGCAGGCAGGCAAATTTACGATTTTTTCTGGACAGAATTTGCAGATTGGTATATCGAAATCGCCAAACTTCAACTGGCGGAGGGCGGCGACCGGGCGTTCTACACCGCACGAACTTTGACCTGGATCCTGGATACTGCCCTGCGATTGCTGCATCCTTTCACACCCTTTGTCACCGAAGAACTTTGGACGCATCTCAAGCAGGCAGCCACCCAGGCCTCACCTCACTTTGCGCCAAAAGATGGTTGGGCAGAGGCGTTGATAATCGCACGGTGGCCTGAGGCTCAATCCATCGAAGGTTGGGAGGCAGATAAATTAGTAGAGTTTTCCCTAATCCAGGATATCGTTCGCGCAATCCGAAATTTGCGGGCTGAAAAGCAGGTCAAACCAGGCCAGCGTATTCCAGCGGTGATAGTTGCCGGCAGCGCATTGGAGTTTATCAAATCCCAATCTTCCATCATCGCTTCCCTGGCTAACCTGGAGGCGTCCAGGACTGAGATTGTGGCTGATCTTTCAACAAAACCCGATGGGCACATCGTCCTGGTTGTTGGTGCAATTGAACTTTACCTGCCAGTGAGCGATCTGGTGGATCCGGCTGAAGAACGCCGCAGGTTAGAAAAAGATCTGGCTGAATATGAGAACCAGATTATCCGGCTAGAGAAACTGCTTGATGGGCAATTTGCCGAGAAAGCCCCGGCAGAGGTGGTTCAAAAAGAACAGAGCCGGTTGCAATCATTTCGAGAATCGGCCGCGAAGATCAAAGCACAGCTGGAATCTCTGGGTTAATCACCTCAGACCACCTTGTTGATAAGTATCAGAGTTGGAACTGGTTAAATCCTGGTAGATCTTTGTGGAAACCAGGATGAAACGCCGGGTGGAAATCGAATAATTATTGTTAACCGAGGGTGCAGGCAGACAGGATGCTATAATTTATTCCAGGCAAATGCGGCAAGAGCATCGGATCATGTCGATCATCACCATTTCACGCCAGTTAGGTACTTGCGGTCGAGAGATAGCGGTTTCCATTGCGGAACGGTTGGACTACCGGCTTATGTGGCGGGAGATCATCAACCAGGCTGCCGTTCAATCTGGCGTACCGGAAATGGCGCTGGCAGTGATCGATGAGTTAGACCTGTTCAAACTTGAGACCTCCCCGGAAGCCAATCAGGCATACCACGAAACAGTACGGAAGATAATCTTGACCGAAGCCCAGCAGGGGAAGTTAATCATCCTGGGGCGAGGAGGGATGATCATTCTGCGGGATTTTCCGGGTAGCTTACATATTCGCCTGGTTGCTCCCCTGGATTTTCGTGTTCAGCGTCTGGCAGCCTATCAAAACATCCCCGAAAAAGCTGCAATGACGCAAATTAAAGCCAGTGATCGTTATCGAAAACGTTATCTCAAACAAGCTTATGGCGCAGATTGGAATGACCCTGACCTCTACGATCTGGTGATCAACACCAGCCATTTTTCAATAGATCAAGTTTGTGAATTAATTGTTCAGGCGCAGGCTATGAACACTGCCGTTCACACCCAATCACAAGGACCGCCAGCTTGACCGGGTGCGAACCTGCTTGAGCGGGATATACCCGGGCTCGATGTGCCTGAGCTCGATGTGCCTGAGGAGTTGCCCTTGAGCGACAATCACCAAAACGAACCAGCGTTTGCTCATCCGGCTGAACGCGCATTTGCACGGATATTGGATTATTATGGTTTACGCTGGTTGTATGAACCGCGAACTTTCCCACTCGAGTGGGATAAAGACGGAAATGTGACCGAAGCCTTTGCTCCTGATTTTTACTTACCAGACCAGGATTTATATATAGAATTGACGACCTTACGTCCTCAGCTTGCCACACATAAAAACCGGAAACTTCGCCGGATGCAGGAACTTTATCCGGAAATCAACATCAAGCTGTTTAAACGGCGGGAGATGCGTAACTTGATGATTAAATATGGCTTATTTGACGAAGTTGAACAAATTCTTGGAACCGAGGCGCAAAACCAGACATCATGAGCGAAGATCCTCGAGACAATTACGCCGAACTGGGCACAGATATTCAGGAAATCCTGTTCACCAAGGAAGAAATACATCAGCGGGTCGTAGAACTCGGCCAATCTATAACACGGGATTATGCTGGTAAAAATCCTTTATTGGTTGGTGTACTGAAAGGAGTGCTCTTTTTTATGGCAGATCTGTTGCGGGAAATCACAATTCCGGCTGAGGTCGATTTTATGGCCATTTCCAGCTTTTCGAGCGAAGCACGCGATCAGGGTTTTGTCCGTATGGTCAAAGACCTGGATATACCGGTAACCGGGCGGCATGTGATCTTCGTCGAGGATGTAATTGACACCGGGTTAACACTAAATTTTTTATTACGAAATTTACGCGCCCAACAACCCGCCAGTCTGGAAATTTGCGTGTTATTCGATAAACCAGAACGCCGCCTGATCGATATCCCGGTTAAATATCTCGGGTTCGATTTACCGGATAAATTTGTTGTAGGTTACGGCCTGGACTACCATGAACGTTACCGCAATTTACCCTTTGTTGGTTTGCTGAAATCGTATGTCATCCAGAGTGTGGGTGAATGAGTGATATATCAGAGGATCGAGAGATTACTTCCTCTTCGGTTGAACTATGTATACTTCACCGTCCTCACCGATATACAGTTCGGTCAGGTCTGCAATCCGCGCAATCTCAGCAGGTTCATAGTGGTGGTGTTTATAGTTAGGTTTGAAAAAAATAAGATAAGCATCTTCCTGCGGAGGCCAATCAATATAATATTTCTGCAAATTTACCGGATCGGCATAATAATTTTCCGGATCCCAGGGAGCCATTTCCACATGTCTTTCAAAGAAAAAATATACTGCCTCTGGGACATTGCTATACAACGTACCTCGTTGATCAATTGGATTCTTCTTTAAATATTCTACAAGACCGCTGGTTACCAGTTGGCGGGTATTGTATTCATTGTAAACAATTACCCCTTGCTCCTTAGAAATTTTGATATATTCAAATATTCTTCCAGTGTGAACGCCTCCCCAAAAGAACATCAACGCAACCACTATGAACAAAACCTGGTTTTGCTTTTCGACAGTTAGATGCGACATAATTAATACCTCGACACTGACGAAAAAAACCAATAATAATGAAAAAAACAAGGGAACCTGGTAACGATCATCGCGGACGTCAAGATGATCACCTGTCCAGCTGGTGAAAATAGTTGCAACGATATAGATTGTACTGAGCAAGATGATGGGCAAAGTCGTATGCCCTGCCAGGCGTTGAAGCCATTGTCGCCAATGTTCCTTCCTGTTCAGGAATAACACCAGGATGAGGAAAATAAACAGCGGGCCCAAACAAAAAATGGCAGGCAAAGGTGTCGTCCAACCCACAATGCGCGCTAAAGTAAGTTCGATATTTTTTAGTTCATCTACCATGTCGGGGACGTACCCTACTCTGCCACTTGTCCCCAGCAGGTAAATATTGCGCAACCCAACCCAAAGCATTATAGGTATCAATGAAGCCCCACTGGAAATCACCGGTACCCACCACTTGTGTTTCAATTGGCGGCGGTACGCATAAACCGTTAACAAGAATAAGGCAACGACAAAGGATAAACCTATCCAACGTAACAGCGTGGCGCTCGCAGCTAATAGCACCAGCATAATAAGCGTGATGGGATCTGGTTTTTCCAGAAATGAACTTGCCAGAAGGGAAAACCAGAGCATCATCAACATGAATAATGGTTCGGTGCTGACGGTGGTAGCCAGAGTATATAGCGGGAAAAACACCAATGTAGCTATTGTCCCCAGGACAAACCAAAGGCGCTGTGCGGGAAACACCTGACGGATCAATATCCCTGAACCCGCGATGAGTGGAATCATTATCATAATGTTGATATAACGAGCCCAAACGAAAGGCCTGACTCCACTAAGCCCACGAGCGATAGCAAGGATCAAGGAATATAAGGGTGGAAAATCAACCAGTGGATCCCCTTTAAAATCGCGAAATCCATTTCCCGCGAGGAAACTATCAGCCGAAGATATATAGTGCATGGAGTCTGATGAGACGCCCATTCCAAAGCCAGAAGTCGCGGAATAGACAATTACAGCGCCTGCCAGCCCACAGATGGATACGAATAGCCATTCCCCGGGACTAAGTTTCCCTAGACGCATCAATAGACGAACCTCCTTACATCCGCCGGGAAGATGCTTGCCTTCGCAACAATTTTACTGACCATTAATCACTCCTGTCTTCTACCAATCCATTCTCGGGTTATCGATCATCGAGTTCGATCAACTGTATTTTGAACAAATACGGAGATTCGATTTAGTGCTTATAAAATTAAATAATGACAGGGGCTCCAAGTAACCTTTCAGCTTTCTCATCCATTCTGCTTACTGCAATTCATTTTACGGCCAGGTATCGCCGTTTTATGAAATATTTCGCAGCTTTGCAGAAAATTCAGGCAGTCACCTTCCTGGTTCTAACCCAGGTTTGGATTTTCTTGCCTGCAACCCAGCTTTTCCATTACTCTGGCTTTGAGTTACCCCGGGAGAATTCCTTCTCCCTGATCGGGTTTTCAAAACACTCGTGCTGGTTATGCTGTTCTGAGATCGCTTACCAATTTCTTGGAGCGCCCTGTTAATCTCCAGTATAGACAACTAAACCACGCGAGTCAAGCGGTTTTTCCTTAAAATTTTCTCAATATTGAATATTTTTAATTATCAATTAAATTTTTCCAGTTACTCGTGACAGAGTAATCCAACGCACAGATGCTCCTGCGCACAACCCTTGCAGGCACAATCTGGTTTACAATAAGGTTGAATCGGTTTTGCACGTGGCATTTACCACCAAAGCTAAGAAAAATATGGTTTAGCCGGAAATATCAGGCGTGCCCAATAACCAAATCAAGGCAACCATGAATCGCCAAGCGAAACTCCTTAGGTCAAACAAAGATTTTCCCATCGCCGCAATCGCTTATTACGGTCCCGATGACCGAACTGCCACCAAAACTGTGGTAGCGATCATCGATGGCAACCAAAATATCCTTGAATCTGAAAATTGGACGGTAAACGAGGGGGATATTCGCTTTAATCAAGAAATAAACCACCGCATAGCCAGCTTTATTTCGGCACGTACGGTAAAAAAAGTGGTGATCGCTGAAGGCATTTTGGGTTGTCCGCATACGATGGGTGTGGATTACCCTGCGGATGAGGATTGTCCCTATTGTCCATACTGGTCGGATGTGGAGCAAAAAGAATGAGCGACAAAATCCGATATGCACACACCAATCTGGTTGCAAAAGACTGGCAACGGTTGGTTCAATTCTATATAGAAGTGTTTGGTTGTGAACCCGTCCCTCCAGAGCGGGATTTGAAAGGTGACTGGCTCGAAAATGCGGTCCTGGTGCCTGACGCACATATCCGCGGAATTCATCTGCGACTGCCCGGTTATGGAGAGGACGGTCCTACCCTGGAGATATTTTCTTACAATAAGTTATTGCCCAGGCGGCAGCGTCTGGCTAACTTCCCGGGGTATGGTCATATCGCTTTTATCGTTAAAGATGTACGCGCCATGCGAGATCGTGTATTTATTGCCGGGGGCAGCGAATATGGACAGATGGTTACCGCAAGGATTCCCGGGATAGGTAAATTAACCTTTGTCTATGTACTGGATCCGGAAGGGAATATTATCGAACTACAAAAAAGGGAAAATGAAGAGGGAAATTGAGGAAACCCCAGGTCAGCCTATAAGCCGCATTCTGTCCGGTGTCAGGTATGGTTTACGCACAGGCTTCTTCCCATACACGTACACCTGGATGGTCATCTGTCTGGGCGAAGTGTTCCCACCTCGCTCGTGCGGCCTACCCGAGGTTTGAGGAAACGGGCCATTTCCCTGTCTATCAAAGCCGAGCTTAAATAGACATTACCTCTGCTTGGCCTTGCTCCGGATGGGGGTTGCCTGGCCGCCGTCATTACTGGCGCCGCCGGTGGTCTCTTACACCACCTTTTCACCCTTACCCGCTTAGATAATAAACATATCTTCACAGGCGGTATGTTTCTGTGGCCCGATCCGGCAGGTTACCCCGCCCCGGGAGTTACCCGGCATCCTGCCCTGTGGAGTGCGGACTTTCCTCAGCCTCCGATAAACGGAAACCGCGACCACCCAGCTGACCTGGGGGATTCATCATACTATCACGCAATAAGAAAGTCAACCAAAATTCCAACTTTTTATGAGCGTATAAACTGGACAAATCAGGATAGGTCGATTAAAATAAACGACCGTGTTACCAGACAAATATCACGGATTAGATTTTTCGAACGAAGTATCGGAGGTATTCCTTTGGCAAATATAAAATCTGCGATTAAGCGCAATAAGCAGAATGAAAAACGTCGGCTACGCAACCGTGTCTTTCGTGGTCGGGCACGCACCCTGGTGCGACAGGCGAAAACTGCGATCGAAGAAGAAAAACCAGAAGAGTCGCAGGAAGCTTTGCTCAAGGCGATCAGCGCATTGGATACGGCTGCAGCCAAGGGCGTGATTCACAAAAATAACGCCGCCCGGCGTAAAAGCCGCCTGGTCAAACGTTATAATCAATTGGTTAAGCAATAAACTGTCTGATTATCAGTAACCAGAAAATCTGCTAAAATCCGAATTTCTAAGCGGGAGCCAAACTCATGCTCCCGCTTTTCGTGTTTCTCGGGATTATGAAAGGGGGTAATTTTCTTACGTGGTAGGTGCATGTTATAATCCCACACCGGGCGGGCGAGCACCATTCATCAGGAAGGCAGCATGTTTGAGGCGGAACAGCGTCATCTGGAACAACGCATCAGCGAATTTCTAAATCAACAGGGTCTCCCCACACCCGAACAATTCGCCTGGACACCGCTCCCATTCAGCGGTGAATGGGGAATTTCGTTACCCATTTTTCCTCTGGCAGCCCAGGAAGCCCGTATCAGCGGGAGAAAAATCAACGTGCAAGAACGGGCGCATGAGCTGGCTTCGGCGCTTATCGCCTATCTGGGAAAAACCCCTGGCTTTTCCCGGCTAGAAGCGGTCCGCGGCCACCTCAATTTTTATTATTCCCCGGCAGAATTCAGCCAAAAAGTGATCGATACCGTGTTGGCTATGGGGGAGAAGTTTGGCAAAGGTACTTCGAAAGACCAACGTGTGATGGTCGAATTTTCCAACCCCAATACGCATAAGGCGTTCCATGTGGGGCATTTACGCAGCGCCATTCTGGGTGATACGCTTTGCAGAATCCTTTCGTCAGCGGGATATTCCGTGGTACGCGCGAACTATATTGGCGACATCGGGCTGCATGTGATCAAATGGTTATGGAATTACCAGAAGTATCATGCCAACGAAACCCCTCCCGAAGATATTATTCGCTGGCTGGGAGACCTGTACGCCGAAGCCGTGCGCCGTCTGGAAAACCAACCCGAGCTGGAGAACGAAGTTCGCCAGCTTTATTCTCGTTGGGATCAACGAGATCCAGAAATCGTCGCGCTCTGGCAAAAAACACGGCAATGGTCATTTGAAGGATTCGAGAAGATTTATGCGCGCCTGGGGATTACCTTCGACCGGGTATATGCGAACAGCGAAGCCGAACATCCGGGAAAAGCCACGGTTCAGGAATTGATCGAAAAAAAGATCGCAGTTGATGAACGCCCTGATGGCCCGGTAATTGTGAAAATCGATGAGCTCTTAGGACTCGATAAAGAAAAATACCGTGTTTTAGTCATTCTGCGTTCAGATAATACCGCCTTATATGCCACTGAAGATTTGGCGCTGGCAAAGATCAAATTTACCGA
>JAGUYX010000090.1 GCA_020061145.1 Anaerolineales bacterium
AAGTTGAGGCGGGTTGAAGAAGGTGAGAGAATTTCATCCTTCATGGCGAAATATCCTTCCGAAGAAATAATCGGTATGGGTCTTCATTCAGAATCAGGTTGTAATTTTCCTTCAAATAATCTTCAAGCGTTGGAATGACAAAACGCGCCATCATCACCTGCTCCGGCTGATAAGTTTGCATGGCAAGAAGAATATCCATATCAGTCAGCTCACCGGTAACAAGTCGTTTTCTGGAAAAAGTAGCCAAAGTGGGTGGCACTGGCTTTTCAATTAAAAAGGCATACATCGGCATATCGGTGACTACCCATTCAGTGCGGTCTGCGTAACTCCGCATTGTCCGATACACTTGTAATTTTTCTTGTGTAGCCGTTAAAGAAAATCCTGTAAGCTTTGGTGAGTCCATCAGCTCGCGATCCAAAATCGGCAGGACCTGGAATGACATGAAGAGGAAAACCATCCACGCACTAACTGCCAAAATGGTTTGAAACTATCCAAGGTCCGATAACAAACGGATACGAGTGATAGAGCGCATTCCTTCACTGAGACCAATTGCTGCCAGGATTGCAGCAGGAATGGTGACCAATAATTGGTGATGATAAAAAGCAGGCGAATAAAGATTAAGTAGACCATAAGCGAGAACTGCCCAGGCTAAAGGGTATAAAGCGAGCCATCTCTGGCGAAGTATGACAAACACTGCACCGAATACACCCAAAACCAGGAGCGGTATAGCCTGCTCAAGGTGAGTATTAATGGCGAATGTTTGTGAAGCAAATGATGGGTCCGAAGGTGCTAATAGATGGGCATTCACCAGATTTCCCAGGTTTTGTAACCCAACCAACCCCAGGACGATTGCCACCACCAGTATTGTAAAACTCAAACTCCAGATCACAGCAGGTTTGAGAATCGCCTTCCAGGAAAATGTGCCCTGTTTATTCTGAAACCAGGCTTCCATGGTAATGCCTGCCAGGATTATCGGTGCGAGAAACCCGGTGAAAAGTTTGATCATTATGGAGGCTGCCAACGCCAATCCAGAGAGAACCAGCCAGAGATTATGGCGCTTTTGATGCCAGAGGGTTACAAATAACAACACCAAAGCGCCCAGGGCAATCGAAGGCACACCGATCATCACTGAAACGCTGAGTTCCAAAAAGCGGGGAATCATCACCGCCAGGAACGCGAATAGAATAGCAGGCAATGTCCCCCAGCTGAGCTGTAAGAACTGAATGCACGACCAAACCAGCAAAGTAGAAAACAATAAAACTAGAAAACGAGCCGCGTTTACAGAAAAGCCTGCGACGCGAAAGACGGTGCTTAGCAAATGGGTAAACAAGGGCGGTTGATCCCTCGAAACTTGCGAATATAGAGGATATCCCTTGGCAACCAGCATCGAGGACATCACGTTTAACCCCTCATCCGTATCATATTGCAGTTTTTCCCGGAAGGGATAGAAGGAAAAGACAAACACCAGAAAGAGCAATGCCAGGGCTAACGGAACGAGCCATTGTAGCCAGGGCGTTAAATCGATTTTTCGAGAGCGTAATTTGTGCATAAGATGTATTCGATAAATGGATTAATATTAGCTTTTAGTTGGAGGGGGTACGATTGTCGGAGTAAATCATTGCGTAATCGCCAGATGATATGCTTCCAATAATTTGGGGAAATTCTTGCTCCAATCGGCGCGTTGTTCGGCGATCTGCCGTGCGGAGGCACCCATTTGCCTGAATTTATCACGTTGTTCCACGGCCTGCAGGATTTTTTCAGCAAGGTCTCCAGCGTCACCGGTGGAAAACCACCAGCCCTGTTCGCCGGGCGTAATCCATTCACGGTTACCGGGGATGTCGCTTACCAGTGCGGGCAATCCGCAAGCCATCGCCTCCAGCAGGGAGATGGATGAGCCATCGCTGTGTGAGGCGCTCAGGTACAGGTCGGCTGCCTGGTAATAGTTGGGCAATAACTCGTAATGAACCTGTCCGGGGAACACGATCAAATCCAGCACGTTGTGATCGGAAAAAATCTCCTTCAAACGATTCTCCAGGTGCCCACTACCGAGCATCAACAGGCGCAATTCGGGTCTCAGGCGTGCCGCCCGGGCAAAGCCTGTCGCCAGCTCTTCGCTGCCATACATCGGCGCCCAACCGCGAGTAGAAAGTAAAACGACCTCCTTAGCTCCCCAACCGTAGTTTTGGCGTAAATGGGCATCGGTGGAAGGCGAAAAATGCTCCAGATCCACTCCCCAGGGGAAGGTGACGATGCGCTCCGGCCGCATGCCATCAGCGATTGCCTGCTGGCGCAAGATTTCGCTATCCGCCACCAGCGCCGCAGAACGATGCAGCGTGTAGCGCGTGACCCAATTCCACAATGGGTTACGATCGGAGTCGATCAGCAGGTCGTAACCCCAGGTCATGGTCACCAAAGGGTGAGAACCCGCCAGGGCAGACAAAAAAGCGGCGGATTGAATCGGGCCGGCATGGATCAGATCAGGTCGAAAGGTTCGGATTACCTTTTTTAGACCAGCCAGCAGCCTCAATCCATCCTTCAGGCGAGCCGGTTTGGCGCCGCCTGCCCAGGGGAGCACTTCTATATTCTCCGGCAATGGTCGATTTTCCAGCCTCTGTCCACGATCCTCCAACCGCAAATAACCCACATGGTGGTTTGTTTCGGCCAGCGCTGATAAAAAGCGAAAATCATGGGGGGTGTAATCCCGGCTGAAATAGAGAATACGCATCGTGTTGAAAGGCAGCCCGGCGCCGGGTATCAGTCGCCTAGATCGGTCCAGCGTAGTTCTTTACCGGCAGGGATATCGTGTAATAGGCGTGTCCCGATCACCGATTGAAGCTGCGCAGGCAGAATGGCGCCTGGGGTGGCCGGACGCAACACATCGATATCTTCGCGGGTCAGGGTTTCGCCTGCGCGCAGGTCGCGGGCCGCGCGCAGACACCTGCGTTGAACAATCACAGTTTCCTTTTCGTTGGCAGCGACGAATTTATCCGGTGAGCCCAGGGCGCGTTCAAGCTGGCGGGTTTCTTCCACCATATGCGCCCAGGCTTCGGGGTTCAGGGCGAACTTATGGTCGGGGCCCTCTCGATTGTTATCGTCGGTGAAATGCCGTTCAATCACACGCGCCCCCAACGTCACCGCACCTAAAACAGTGGCATTGCCATGGGTATGGTCTGATAATCCCAGGATCACCTGCGGAAACAGGGTGGCGTAAGTTTTGAGCACGTTCAGATGGATGTGATCGTAGTTTTCTGGGCTGGCAGTGTAGTTGGTATTGCATTGCATCAACACCAATTGTTTGTTATATGCCAGGATAGAGTGGACTGCCTGTTGAACTTCGCCGATGGTGGCAGCGCCACTGGCAATGATTACCGGCTTCCCCAGGCGCGCTATGCGCTCCAGAGCCTCCAGCCAATCGATTTCTCCCGAGCCAATTTTATAGGCAGGCACATAGGGTTCCAGCATATCGATGGCTTCGAAATCGTAAGGCGACGAAAAATAATGGATACCAACCTCATCGCAGGTTTCCTTCAATATCGGGGTCCACTCAAAGGGAATAGAAGCGCCTTGATAAACCTCGAAAACCGACTTTTTCCATTTTGCCTGGTGAGAGACCTGCCCTCCCATGGTTCTGAAGCCATAATCAGAGACAATTTTGGGAGCACGGAAATTCTGAAATTTCGCAGCATCGGCTCCAGCTTCTTTCGCCAGGCGAATTAATAAACGCGCCCGCTCCAGGTCGCCATCATGGTTGGCGGCGATATCCGCAATGAAATAGGTGGGATGGTGAAGGCCAATGGTTTTATCGCCAATCTGGATATCCATCAGTTTTACTCCGTGTTGGGCTGAGGGCGTAAAGCCGGGGAAAAGACTGCCGGAGAGGAGCAATTCATGCCTCTGGCAGGCTCATCCGCGCCAGCTTTTGGGGATAACCCTGTTGATAAAGTGTGTAAAACCGCTCTATCGCCGGGGATATCCTGGGGGGAGTTGCGCCCAATGCTGTGGATAGCTTGTGGGTATTCAGGGTCAGGTTGAGTGAGCGAACGGCTTTCAAGCTGCTGTCAGTGACCGTAGTCGGCGTGATCAGCGCTTCATTCAAGCCAAACTGGCGCGCCAGGCGAACCCCAAATTCGTATTTGCTCAGGCACTCGGCGCTGACCACATGGTACACCCCGCTCAGTTCGCATTCCAGCATCTTCAGCAGCAGGTGCGCCAGGTCGTTAACCAGTAGAGGGCAAAAATACACATCCGTAAAACCGTTCACCTGCACATTCTCCATCAAATTACGCACAAAAAACTCGGCCAGGCTGCGTTTACCACTCTGACTCCAGCCGAATAGATTCACCCGGGCAATGATTGCCTGTGGGTTGGCCTTAACGACCGACTGCTCGCCGGCGAGTTTTGTTCGCGCGTAGACGCTTAATGGATGAGGCGGGTCGTCTTCGCTATAGTTCCCGCGCTGCCCGTCAAATACCGCATCCGTGGAGATGTGCAGCAGGCGCGCTCCGCCCCTGGCGACATAGTGTGCCAGTGCTCCGGGAACTTCTGCATTGATGCGCTGGGCCAGCAACGGTCTGTCTTCACAGGCATCCACGTTGGCTAACGCCGCGCAATGGATCACCCAGTCGGGCTGGGTTTGCTCGAGCAAGCGCGGGATGGCGTCTGGCACGAGCAGGTCGGCCTGCAGGACTTCGAATTCGGTCGTCGCTAACCGTGTCCGGTTCGACTGTCCGAAAACCCGGTGCCCTGCCGAGGCCGCTTCCAGAGCCAGATTCAGTCCTAACAGGCCGCTGGCTCCGGTGACAAGGATGCGCATGTGCACCTCGTGCGGATTGTTAAGCTGCGATTGTACGGGCGCAGCGCCCGTTCAAACTTTCAGGCGAGCGTGCGGTTGTTATACGCCAGCTCAATCGGGGCAATCATCTGCCGAATTTCTTCTTCCGTCAACCAGGCCGGGTTGGTAAGACTGTCGTAGCGAAAGCCGTCCGGCAGGGGTGAACCTTTCTCCTGCCACTCATGACCGAACCACAGCGCTTCAGCGGGTTGGATAACATACATATCCTCCAGCTCCACTGTGGAACGGGCTTCGTCTTCGTGGATCAGCACTTCATGTAGTTTTTCGCCCGGACGGATGCCAATCTGCTCGATAGGCGCTCCAGGCGCAATGGTATGCGCTACATCGGTAATGCGTGTGCTGGGGATTTTGGGTACGAATACTTCTCCGCCGTGCATCTGTTCAATGGCGCGGATGACAAAGCGCACACCCTGTTCCAACGATAACCAGAAGCGGGTCATGCGCTCATCGGTGATGGTCAGCACAGTTCCATTGGCGCGTTGTTGCAGAAAGAGCGGGATCACGCTGCCGCGACTGCCGATCACATTACCATAACGAACACAACTGAAACGCGTCGGCGAGTTGGCAGCATAAGTGTTGCTCTGGACAAAGAGTTTTTCTGCCGCCAGCTTGGTAGCGCCATAGAGATTAACCGGGTTGACGGCTTTATCGGTGCTGAGCGCCAGCACTTTTTCTACCCCGGCGTCAATCGCCGCCTCGATGACATTACTGCTGCCCAGGATATTGGTCTTGATGGCTTCCATCGGATTGTATTCGCAGGCAGGCACCTGCTTCAATGCGGCGGCATGCACCACAACGGTTACCCCGTTCATTGCCCGCACCAATCGCTCGCGGTCACGGATGTCGCCCAAAAAATAACGCAAGTTGGGCTGGTCAAACCCTGCGAGGCGCATTTCGTGTTGTTTGAGCTCATCCCGGCTGAAAATGATGATTTTGGCGGGCTGGTATTCAGCCTGCATAATTTCGATAAACTTCTTGCCAAACGATCCGGTGCCGCCGGTGACCAGGACGACTTGATTCTTCCAGTTCATTATTCACTCCCGGCGTCTAGAGATACGCCGATGGTTTCAGGTTTGGGCTTGCGAATGACGATCAATGGGTATTGGCCATAAGCGCCGAAAAAATGGGGGAAACGTTCTTCCAACAGGTATAACCAGCGCAGGATGGTCTTGCCACCCCAGGCAGGATGGATAAATTGGCGCATCCAATTCACACTGACGCTGCGCCACACAAAAATCTCGAAATTCATGCGCCCCTCGAGCGCTTCTCGCAAGGTCGCGGCAGTATTTTTGCGCACGTAAGTGCCTTTAGGTTTCTGCTCAGTCGGCAAATTGCCGTGCAACCGGCGGTATAGTCGCCGGATAAATTTTTGCAGCCTTAATGGGGCGTTTAACACGGTGGATAAAGCCGCGCTCGACCATCCGTTCACCACCACGGCCTGACGATCAGGAGTGAGGACCCGGTATAGCTCGTCGTAAGCCTGCAGATGCTCCTCAGCCGGCAGATGATGGATGGTGTGCAGCGAAACCACACCATCGAAAATCTGTGGACTGAAGGGCAGGTTGGCGACATCGCAAACCACATACCAGCCATTTTCTCCTAACCGCTGGCGGGCTTCCTGCAGGGCGACGATAGAAATATCAGCGCACACTCGCTTTTCGTAGCCGTGCGAATATTCCAGATATTCCGGATATTGTATCGGCCCGGAGCCGGCATCCAGGAGATAACGGCCTTCCGGGTGCAAGTGGCGCAACACGCGCAGGTGGCAGTTGTGGATGTACTCCTGCGAAACCGGGCGCAGGTCATCATAGTGAGCATTTTGATAAGTGCCTTGGCTCACCTGCTGCCAGCCTACCCGGTCGTAAAACTCGCGCACCTGGCGTTTGACTTCACTTTTGGCGCTCACAGGCTCCCCCTCCCTGCCGGGTTTACACTTTCTGAAATAGCCGCCCACGGACGCGCTGCGCCTGCCAGGTAGCGGAATGTGTCTGCGTAAAGCGCCTGCCCTTCGTCGGATAAAATGCGGTGCAGCGACCACCGCTCGACGTCTTCCGGCATGTGCAATACGTGCCAGGGGAAAGGCATGGGGAATTCAAAGAAAAAGCGATAGGCGTAATTCCAGGCCCGCTCTACCTGTTTCTGGCTAAGGCGAGCGCGAGCCGGATTCTCCAATACCCCCTCCAGAGTCTGGAAATATGTTTCCCAGGAATCGGGGTCGAGGGTGAAACCACGCCCGCGGTAATGCGTCTGCCCGCTGACAATTACCGGCAAACCGCTCATGGCCATTTCCATCCCGGTCGTGGTGGTGTAGACCAGTCCCAGATCAGCAATCTGGATCAGGTCGTAGGTGTTAATTGCGGCATCAAACGGCACCAGGTGAATGTGTTCTGGCAATTGGGATAATGCTGCTTGCAACACACTGGCGACGGAGGGACCCTGGGTATAACGTTCACCCGGATGAACGCGTACCACCAGTTGCACCTCTGGGTGGTGACTGAAATATGCCACGCTGCGTTCCAGCCATTCAGTCATGTTCTCGGAAAATACCTGGCGCCCCAGGGTCAGGCTATCGCCGATCACGTTCGCCGGCAACAGTACCACCGGGCGTTGATCCAATCCCAGGTTCTGGCGCACCTGTGCACCGCCCTGGCTGGGAACAGCCTGCCAGCGTCGGGAAAAGTTTTCCCACAGGCTGGCTTTCTGCCGTGAGGCGAACAGCTCTTTGATCTGCCTCCACTCATCGGGTGTAAGCGGCTGTTCGCGGAATTGTTCCCACAGCGAATCGGTATTCTGGCGCATAACTTCATCGTTACGGGCGAACCAGATACGCTCGCGTTGCTCGCCAAACTCATAGGTGATTACCGGAATCTGGAGGTACCGGGCAACCTGGTAGACCGCGCCGAACTCCAAAATGCTCCCATTCGGAATAATGACCAGGTCAGGCCGCTGAGATTGAAAGCTTGCCAGAGCGTGTTGGGCTGCCTGGCGGTTGCGCTTGCGACGTAAGCTGAGTAAAGGCGCCTCAGGCTCGATTTTCTCAACCTGTTCGGTGTACATCACATCGTAGCAGGAAACCAGATCGACCGCTTTTTGTAATGGGTCTGGCAAAAGTGCAGCCACCCCTCCGTTTGCAAACCAGGAAGTCGTCTTAATTGCCGGCGAAGCTTCTGCCAGACTTTGTTGCACGTATAAATTCTGCAGGCGTAGATCAAAACGACGCGTGGGTTTGCGCCAGTTGGCGTAAGGCAGGTAAGCCAGGGTGATATCATGACCCAGTGCAGCCAGCGCCAGGCCAAGCAGGGTGGTATGTTGAATCCAGTATCCCAGCGTGGCAAACAGGGTAATACGCGCGCCTGGTTGGTGGCGATACGGTGATTCCAGCACGGCCTGGCGAAATTCCGGCAGCCAGTCAGCCAGTTCCTTAAATTTCAATCCGCCCACCGGTTGCCCTTGCTGGCGCAACAGCCAGTAGGTTTCGGCGGTGAGGGGCAATTCGCCCAGAAAATCTTTGAGTTTGGGTTTCCAACCGGCTTTCATATCTGTGCCAGTTCTCCTGCCCGTTGCTCGATTTCCCATTCCAGGCGTGGCCGGATGGTGCCCTGCCGGACTTCCGACCATTGGGTACCGGGTGCCCCACTGGCATCGACATTAAATGCCAGGGCGGCTTCATCCTGAAAATACCGCTTCACCCGGAACACGCTGGCATTCACGCCGATAACGTAACGTCCTTCGTTGAGCAGGTCCGCAGGCAACACTGCCCGGCTGAGGTAATGCCCGGCTTCCCGCGTGGCGAATTTTTCGTACAGGTCTGGGCTATCCGTGTCAAAGGCGGTAAAGACGGTTTCGCCATGCGTGGTCATCAGGTAAATACCCAGACGCAGTCCCTGGATCGGCTCAGCGAGGTCGTATTCCAGCTCCAGCGTTACCGGTTCTGTGGAGCGCACTGTATCCGAAACATTGCCGCCAGGGTTCATCACCCGCAAGGCGCGAGGGTAAAACGGGTAACTAGCCGTGGGAATTTCATTCTCAAACCAGAAGCGTTCGCCTGTCTGAGAAAAACCGGACGAAAGATAATAATCCACGGCTTCCGGGGTGGTCGCCTGCATGGCTACTCGCCCGTTTTCCAGCACCAGGGTTTCTTCGGTCAGCCGCAAAATCGAAGACATGCTGTGACTGACAAATAAGACCGTTCGCCCGGCTTTTGCCACGTCGCTCATTTTGCCCAGGCATTTGCGTTGGAATTCGGCATCCCCCACCGCCAGCACTTCGTCCACCACCAGGATATCAGGTTCCATATGGGCTGCGACAGCGAATGCCAGCCGCAGGTACATGCCACTCGAATAACGTTTTACCGGGGTGTCGATGAATTTTTCCACACCCGAAAATTCGACAATCTCATCGAATTTCGATTCAATCTGGCGACGCGGCATACCCAGAATGGCGCCGTTCAGTTGAATATTTTCCCGACCGGTTAATTCCGGGTGGAAACCGGTGCCCACTTCGAGAAGCGATCCTACTCGCCCGCGGATGCGGGCGTATCCTTCGGTTGGGTCGGTAACCCGCGAAAGGATTTTCAACAATGTGCTTTTCCCGGCCCCGTTTCGACCGATCACACCCAGCACCTGACCCTCGGGTACCTGAAAACTGACTCCACGCAATGCCCAGATGGTGTTCTCTGCCGTTTCCTTGCCCGAGCGTAAACGCCGGATAGGCGCCGCGAAGGTATCCACCAGCGATTCGCGCAGAGTCGTGTAGCGGGAAACCGGCCCGCCGATGCGGTATTTTTTCCCCAGATTGGATACTTCAATAGCTATGTTTCGCTGCACTTTATAATCTCACTCACGCCGGCTTATATCGTATCGGCAAAGGTGGTTTCCATGTAACGAAAATAATACAGGCCGCTCACCAACAGGATCAGCGCGACCAGGATCGAAACACCCATTAACTCTCCAGGCGCGGTTGCGGAACCCAACAACGCCCAGCGGAAACCTTCCACCACGCCTGCCATGGGGTTCAGGGCATATAAAAACTGGAATTTCTCGGGGATTTCACTCGAAGAGTAAGCCACGGGGGTGACCAGCAACCAGAATTGGGTCAGGAAAGGCAGGATGTAACCCACGTCCCGGTATTTGACGTTGAGCGCGGAAAGCCAGAGGCCGACCCCCAGAGCGGTGGCTACCGCCAGGAGCAAGAAAAGCGGCAATGCCCAGATCGCGGTGGTGGGCATGATCCCGTAATAGACCATCATTCCCAGCAAAACCAGCAAGGCAATCGCAAAATCGATCAGTCCGCCCAGCACTGACGACAGTGGAATGATCAGGCGCGGGAAATAAATTTTCGTGATCATGTTGCGGTTGGCGAGCATCGAACGCCCGGTATCGCTGAGCGCCTTGGCAAATAATCCCCAGGGTAACAATGCTGAAAAGGTGAAGATCGGGCGGGGGAATCCCTCAGTGGAGAGATTGGCCAGGTTGCCAAAGATAATGCTCAACACGATCATATTGATCAGTGGTTGTAGTATCGCCCAACCCGCTCCCAGGATGGTCTGTTTGTAACGTACCTTGATATCCCGCCAGGTGAGGAAATAAATCAACTCGCGGTAATACCACAGGTCACGCAGGTTCAGCGCGACCCGGCCTTTGGTGGGATGCAACACGACCACTGCTGGCGCAATCTTATTGGGTTCAGGGTGGGTGGTGACGGTTGATTCAGTCATAATAAAGGTTGGTTTGCCTGTTGCTCGTTCATGGAGCGACCTGGATATGCTGGCGGTACCATTCAATCGTACGGCTTAATCCTTCTTCGAAAGGGGTCTGGGCGCGGAAGCCAAAATATTTCTCGGCCCGGCTCACATCCAGGCCACGGCGGGGTTGTCCATTGGGTTTACTGGTATCCCAGATAAATTCGCCTTCAAAGCCGGTCAATTGGGCGATCGATTCCGCCAGATCCCGGATGCTGATTTCGTTTCCGGAGCCCAGGTTTACCGGCTCAGGCCCGTCATACCGTTCGGCAGCCAGCAGGATACCTTCGGCGGCGTCCTCCACGTATAAAAATTCGCGTGTGGGGGTGCCATCGCCCCAGAGCACCACTTCCCGGGCGCCTTTTTTTTGCGCATCGATGCATTTGCGAATGAGTGCCGGGATAACGTGAGATGTCTCCAGATCAAAATTATCGCGTGGTCCATACAGGTTTACCGGCAGCAGATAAATGGCATTAAACCCATATTGTTCACGGTAAGCCTGCGCCTGCACCAATAACATTTTTTTGGCCAGACCGTACGGCGCATTGGTTTCTTCTGGATATCCATCCCACAAATTTTCCTCTTTGAAGGGCACCGGAGTGTATTTGGGATAGGCGCAGATGGTGCCAATAGCTACAAATTTTTTCACGCCCTGTTCCCAGGCTTTGTGCATCAAGGGTACGCCCATCATCAGGTTCTTGTAGAAGAACTCCGCCGGGCGAGCGCGGTTGGCGCCAATTCCGCCCGTCAGGGCTGCCAGGTGGATGACCAGATCCGGCTGCCCATCGCCCAGCATACGGTCGATATCCTCCTGGCGGGTCAGGTCGTACTCTTCATACCGAGGGACAAATACATGGTTGGCGCCTCTTTCGTAGAGTTTTTGGGTTACAAAGGAGCCGAGAAATCCGCTGCCGCCGGTCAGGCAGACTCGCCGGTCTTTCCAAAAATTGTCAGACAAGTCCATCGCTTTCACCTTTTTAAATCGTTTCGCTGCCCTGAAGTTCAGGGGTTAACTGTAATACCACCCGCGTACCAATGACCAGTAACGCCGGAACTTCCGGATCTTGGGTTATCTGGACACCCTGTTCCAGGCAGGTCAGACGACAGATGTCGGCAATATCCCCTTCGCCTTCAATACGCACCGCATTGAAGCCTGCAGCGCGCACTTCCGTAAGCTGCTCGCGCACGCGTGAACGTACTCGCCGGTAAAGGCGCATGGATTGCTCGATGTAATTGACAGTCAATCGTGCCCGGAAAGCGATGCCTTCGGGGGTGATAATGTAACGCAACTTTCTCCGTTGGGCTCGCTTTACCTTAACATATCCCTTGGCGATCAGTCGTTTCAGGTGCCAGTTTACCGTTCCCACCGCAACACCCAGTTGATCAGCCAGTGATGCCTGGCTGATATCCGGGTCGCGTTCGATTTCTTCCAGCAATTCCAGTTGGCGGCGCGTTTCAGTCTGCATGAAGTTCCTTTGTTCCAAAATTCAATTGTTGAATTATAACTTTATGAAGTCAGGAGTCAAGGTCTACTGGTTGCCGAAGTAGTTCGCAGGCGTCTGGGTCGCCTGCGCCGGGCTCTGCCGGGATGAGAATTTGCAGATCGACTGCCCGCATGGTTTCGGACGGACGATAATAACACAGGACGGCGCTGGACACATATTTCACCCAGGCGTCATTTTCTTCACCAAAGGCTTCTTTTGCACCTTTGAGAGCCAGATTCAATGGCTGGCTGATGATGAATTTAAAGCGTTGATTGGCAAGGTCGTGGTGGAACCGCTCCAGATACGGCAGCGATCGCGCCATGGCCATTTCCATCAGATAAGTGCGCTCATATTCCGGAACCAGGCGCACATCCTGCAGAAACCCAAAGATCAATAACTGGCGCTCGCTCATCAGCAGCACCTCGCCCGGTTGCCCGCGGGTAGACTCAACCATTCGGGTAATTTCTTCCAGGCCATTCTCGATCTGTCGCTGATCGACGATGTCAACCGGTCGCCCGGACTGCAGGATAAACAGCGCTGGCACCAGAACGGCCAGCGCCACCAGTGCTGAAACTGGCGGAACAAATGAGACGCCGATTTCCTGCTCCGCTTCCACCCGGTTGAAGTAAAAAGCCGAGGCGATCAGCAATAAGAAGAACAGGTAGGCATCCAGGTTATGCAGGTTGTTGCCTCCGCCGATTTTGACGCTGACCAGCAAACCGCCAGCCAGAAACACACCCAGCACACCCAGCAAACCCAGCAGACGCAATGGGTGTAACCGCCAGCGAAGGCGGCTCAGTCGTTCGAAAATCAGGAATAAAAGCGGCAGCGAAACGATCAGGATCGAAGGCAGGATGCCTTCCCGGTAGGTGGGGTTAGGAAACAGGCGATACCAGAGCAGGTCGGAGGTAAAACTGGTGCTGAAATGCTCCGGTTCATTGCCGGAAGAAAATGCATATAAAAGCTGGCTGCCCAGCCCGGCAAGTACACCGGCAAACGTCCATAGGGCAGGTAAGGCCAGGTAACGCCACCATTTCTGTCCCTTGACTCGATTTTCCAGCAAGTATAGTGTGGCAGCTACCAGACCCGGCACAGGAATCCAATTTACCCGGCTGATGCCTGCCCAAAGAGATGCAAGGAGCACCGCCAGTAAGGTGCGTCCTGGATTGTCCGCGTCGTAGCCCAACAGGACAATGATCAGGCAGACTGCCAGGTGATAATAAATCGGGCCCTGGTAGATGAACAGAAAAGCCCACAAAATATAAAACCAGTAAATCCAGCGGGAAGAGATGTGCAGCCGCCGGGCGAGTAAAATCACCGCCAGTAATGGCAGGCAAATCCACAGCAAGACCTGCCAGAAACGGTGAAACCAGAGCGGAGTTTCTCCAAGCAGGAAAGGAATCGCCTGCAGGAGATAACGGCTGGGGTGCAGTACGGGCAGTGGGACGCTCAACCCATAAAGCCGCTCCGAGAAGAAAAGCGAAGCATAATAATAGCGGCTGGTTTCAGACCAACCCATGGAAAATGGATAAAGGGAAATGTCTGGTGCAAAGATGGCGATCCGGTAGCCGACCATCAGCAACACCGCTGAAAATCCCCATGCCTGGAAAATGCCGGTATGCGGGCGAACTAGCTGGAGAATGAAGCTTGCCAGCGTGACCAGAAGGGCCAGGACAGGCAGGCGATGGATAAGATCCGGGAAATATTTGCCATAGGGCCCCAGGATCAGCCAGGCGAGGCCGGTCGCGGCTGCCAGAAAATAACCCCCGCTTAATATCCAGAAGAATTTATGTGTTTTTGTGCTGCCAGCGCGTAAATCCTGCCAGCGGTTTACCAGCGAGCGACCGCGATCCGACCAGCTGAATATCAACAACCCACTTAAAACAAGGCAAAACAGGCCTAGCAGGAGGATGGCGCCTGTCCAGCGTCGGGAGATCCACAGGATGTCTAAAGACCGCGCCTGTTCGATCAATTGAAGAAACAGAGTGATGCCGCCGGCCAGGCTGATCAACAGATACAGACGTATGCCGTTTTTTACTTCGATGTCTTTCATTCAGGTGCTGAATTATAACCCGCCTCAGGCAGGGGTACGCATTTCTTAACCCTGGCTCATCAGGTTATTTTGCTGTTCTCCTGAAGGCGGATGGGATGTTCCCGGGGTTGAGGTGTCCCCCTGACCACCGGTTGGTTGCAGGCGCGCCCAATCCCACAGGAAATACAGGCAGGCACTGGCCAGCCCTAACCCCAGAGTTTTAAATGGATCCACGACCGGCCACACCAATCCGAGATAACGGCGCAGATACCAGGGGATGAACCAGGCCAAAATCAGTATTCCTCCAATCAGGAAACGCTTCAACCAGAGATCTCGCCGGGTTTGTCCTTCTACCACGCCCCAGGCTGCCAGCGAGAGTTGTACGCCGGCCAGTACCACCCTGTAGCGCGGGTTATCCCATAAATCGCCGCCGCTGCGCAGGGCAGCGACCAGGATTACCAGCCAGACGACCAGCAACAAAATTCCCACCAGCCGTTTCTGACCGGTATTGCGCAGCCAGGTCCAGGTAGCGTAAACGAGCAAAACCAGCAAAACTGCCCAACCCATTGCCCGCCAGATGGCGATTCCCTGCCAGATCGGCGCTCCGCCGGCCACCAGGGCAGCCGGCAAAAAGGGCTGCGCTACACCGTAAATTACGAGCAACGGCATGTGCAGCGCCGCCGGGGTATCGCGGAAAATGCGCTGGATCCAACCGGAAGCCTGGCGTGTCTGGTATGCCTGGAATTCGGCGGCTTTCCGCAGCCACCAGGTGATTGTTTGTGCCGGGTTGACCACGCTTTGGGGGGCCAGTTGGCTCCAGACCAGCCACAATACCAGCCCGGCCAAAAGTGCCAGACCGCCCAGGAGAAGCCACAATCTAATCTGCCGTGAAATATGCAGGTGACTTTGGGCCAGAGCGCTTGCAGCCAGCAAAATCAGGATCAAACCAGCGGTAGGGGGCGAAATCGCCACACACACTAACAGACTGATCAATACGGGTACCAGATATATGGGGGCGAGGTCCGCCAGATAACGGTGCAGGGCATACAAAGCAAAAATCGCCAGAGTGAGCGTAAATGCCTCGCGCATCTGCGAGCTGCCCAGCAAAACCGCCTCCGGGTAAAGCGCTAACCCCCCGGCTGCCAGCATGGCTGCCCGGCTGCCTGCCAGGCGATGAGTAAATGCCCAGGTGTACAGGATCGCCAGTGCGGAAAACGAGGCAGCCAGCACCACCATCATCAGCGGTTGGTGTGTCCCGCCTCCCAAGACGCGATATAACCCGGCGCTGAGGAAAAGTAACCCGCCATATTGGTCGCCCGGCTGGTTTTCGGTAAACGCGGAAGTGAGGGGTTGGCTCGAGATGGCCAATTCCCAGGCGGAGCGATCGCGCGCGTAAGCGTCCTGCATAACATAGCCCGCCAGCTCGACATCCGAGCCATATCCCCAGGCAGGCAGGGCAATACTCCAGAATACGCCCAATCCCAGGCGTAGCAGGGCAGCCAGCACCAGCCAGCCTCCCAGCCAGGCCGGGCGGGGTTCCCGGCGGAGACTTACCCAACCCAGCCATAAGAATCCGGCTCCCAACAGGATCACCAGGAAGAACGCCGGCAGTTGATCCAGGGAACGAAAGCCGGAAGCTGCCCAGGATAGGAGCAGGGAGATCGCCCCGCAACCTGCGAGTGCCTGCCACAGTTTTTTCGAGGTTAACCTGGCGATCACAGACCCTCCAGCAAACGGCGGGCGCGCTTTTCCCAGGTGTAGTTTTGCACCAGGGCATAGGCGTTTTGCGCCAGACGCTCTCTTCGTTCAGGGTGGTTGTACAAAGAATGCAGGGCTGACACCCAGGCCTGAGGTTGTTCTGGCGGGAGTAAAACGGCGTTCTCATCGTTCAGAATTTCGCGTAATACCGGCAGATCACTGGAAAGGATGGGCCGGCGCGTTGCCAGGTATTCAAATAGTTTCATCGGGCTTAAAAATTGGCCGATATCCCCCCCGGAAGAGGCGGCTACCCGCTGCTGGTAAGGCATCAGCAGCACGTCACAGGCAGCCTGGTATATTGGCAGCTCCGCGTTGGGGATAAAGCCGGTCAGGTATACATTGGTCAGGTTTTTTTGACGAACGAGCAGGCGCATCTGCTCTACGGCTTCTGGTTCGCCGCCTGCCAGTAAAAATTGGATCTCCGGCGCACGGGCTGCGAGCTCGACCAGGACTTCTGCGCCCCGCCCAGGATACAGGTGACCGGTATAACCAGCGGTGAAACCATTCGTTGGCATATCGGGTAACTGGCCTGACTGGGCCAGGATCTGCCGGGCTGCTGCGGGTTCAGGCAATTCCTGAAAGCGCTCCAGGTCCACTCCGTCGGGCAGGACCAGGGTGAATGGGGGCTGGCCGGCGAATTGAAAACGTTGTTTCAGCGTATTCAGCAAGGAATGGCTGATTGCCACCAGTCGGCGTGCGCCGCGTCCGCCGATAAACAAACGGAACAGGAACCCTCCAAAACGACGCTGAGGAAGATCATGTATTTCCAGGATGGTGGGAAAACCGGTCTGGCTGGCCAGAGCGGCAACCTGCGGGTGGCGGGTATAGATCAGGTCTGATCGGCGCTGGCGCGCCCAACGCAGGCCGGATATTCCAAAATCATAACCGCGGAAGGCTGGGCGCACATTAATCCAATCTACGAAAAATTGCTCCTGCAAGCCATAGTGTAAAGCCAGTTCTTCCCAGGTATATTGCTGTGCGGGTAATCCGGGCACTGCCAGCCGCGCAGAATATCCCAGGCGAACGATAGCCTGAGTCATTTTCATAACCTGCACGGTATTCGCTCGCCTGGCAGGCAGGTGGGTGGGGGCGAGTACGGCTACTTTCATCCGGGGTTTGCCAGCACAGGTTGCCGCTTAAGCAGTTGATGGCTTTTACGCACATTCAGGCTGATGGAAAGCAGGTAATAACCACTCAACAAGGCGGCGCTGCCCAGGTAACCATACCGCGGCAGGAGCAATATCGCCAATCCGATTTTCAATACCGCGGCTAACAGGTTGACGCGAGTTGGATATTGCGGCTGCCCGAGCGCCAGTAATAAGGTACGGTTCCAGTAAAAAGTATTGGCGATCAAGAAACCCAGCAATAAAATGACTAATGCCGGATACGCGGGGGTAAATTCAGCACCGTATATCCACCGGATCAGCCAGGGTCCCGCGATCACCAGCACTGCGGTTGTCAACAGGCTGTAACTGCCTGCTATCCAGGAGCCCTGCCGCAGGATATACCGCACGTTATCCCAATTCGAATGGCTTACCTCGCGGGCAAGCTCCGGATAGGTCGCCTGGGGTAGTGGCGCCACCGGCATTTGCACCACATTGGCCAGCGCCAGCGCCAGTTTATAATACCCCGCTTCTAGTGGGCTGCGGAATAAAGAAACCCACAATACTTCGGCATTCTTGTTGACCAGGTTAATGGTCGCGCTCAGGTTGGTGTTCAATCCAAAGGAAATCAACTCGCGGGCCTCATTGCGCAAGGTGCTGAGGGGAGTTGCCCACCAGGCCCACCCCCATTGGCGGGTGGCAAATACCAACGCCATACCGGTCAACCCCAACGCCCCGATGATTTTTCCCGCCATATAAGCCAGGATCACTGCCAGGGTGGGGTCGCCCGGATTCCCCAGCAGAGTGTAATACACAAACGCAGCGCTGATCAGGCCCAGGGTGACCAGACTCTGCAAAACCTGGATCACAGCGATGCGCCGGAATCGATCGAAAATCTGCAAGAAACCGGTGGAGCTTTCCGCCATCAGGTTCGCCAGTATCACCAACCCGTAGATCTGAAACCAATAGGTGGTAGTCGTATCCTTAGCGAATAGTTGGGCGCCCAGTGCAGCCAGCAGCCAGACCAATCCATAGGCAATAAAAGAGGTAAAGATTTCGACCAGGCTGGCGGCTTTAAATACGGCGGCTGCTTTTTGCGTGTTCCCCTCTTCACTGAATTTACCCACGTATTTAATCACCAGCTCGTTCATGCGGAAGGAGGCCAGGATATTGATCACCGTGACAAATTGGGTTACCGCGCCCAGCACGCCAAAGCCATACACCCCCAGCAAACGGGCAGATAGGATCCCCTGTACCATCCCCAACCCGGCAGAAATTCCGGTGGCGCTGAACAGGTAGGCGGAATTGCGCACTACCCGCCGGATCAGCTCATTTTCCAACAGGCGTCGAGTCAGGCGTTCGAACACTCGGGTAGCCATCTCTTTTCAGGTGGTATCCACCCGGCTGACCCAGGCGCGCTCCTGGTTGTACCACTCGATTAACCGCGTTACCCCCTCTTCCAGGGATACCTGGGGTTCCCAGCCGAGCAGACGCCCCGCTTTTTCAACATCCGCATTGTTCGCCAGCGCATCTGCCGGGTGACGGGGCAGATATTCTACCTGCGCCTTACGCCCGATTTTTTCCTCGAACATGCGCAGCAGTGTGTTGATGCTGATGGTCTGGTGCCCACCCAGGTTGAATATTTCATAGCCTACCGGTTTCAACGCCTGAATGGTCCCGCGGGCGATATCGTCGATGTAGGTAAACCCGCGCGACTGCTCCCCGTCGCCATTAATCCGTACCGGCAACCCTTCGCTGATCCACTGGGCGAAGCGGAACATCACCATGTCCGGTCGCCCGGCAGG
>JAGUYX010000188.1 GCA_020061145.1 Anaerolineales bacterium
CGTCTTTGGCAGGTCGAAGCAATCTCCTCCATTGGCTGCCGCACCGGTTGGCTTTCGTGGAGATTGCTTCGTCACAAAAAGCGTTCCTCGCAATGACAAATGTCGGTTTGGGTGAGGGGCTTTTGGTGGGATTCGGGGCTGCATTACGGCAGGCTGAGTACTGAATTAACCCCGCCCCTGCTCCCACCCTACAACTCCGGGACTGGAGCTGCCCAATCGCCATAAGGATCCTTCAGTCGGCAAATAGCGCCTCCTTCAGGATGACAACCCGGCGGGAGAGGCCGGGTGAGGGGGCTCCTTTTATAACCCGATCCTCTGCAACACCCGCATCGCCCGCAGGGTGACCCACTTGCTGGGTTTCCCCCGCCGCTCGATATCCACCCACATCTTCCCGTTGAGGCTGTTCTCCAGCTTCCAGCGCCCCTGTGCGTCCTGCTTTGCCAGCAGCCACTCTACAGCCGGCTGCACTCGCGGGTCGGCGCCGTATCCCAGCTCCACCAGGTTCGCCACCGTCTCCAGAACGTCGCTCCAGTAACTCAAGGGAAAACCCAGCCTGAACCAGGTATTGCTGACCCGCACCGTATACGGGTAATCCGCCACGGCAGGATCGCGGCTGAGCAAAAAGTCCGCCCCGGCCTCCAGCGCTGGCTGCAGGCGCCCGGATCTGGACGATTGGGAAAATTCCAACAACCCCCGGATGGCCTTATTCGCTCCCCAGCCGCAGGCCTGCCCCAGGTTGACGCCGCAGGCAAACCCCGGCCCTGCCGTTCCGGAGGGGTAATAGCGGATGGGCGCCTCGCCGGTGATGGCGCGCGCCAGCCAATCCGCCGTTTTCTGCAGGCGTTCATCTGCAGCGTATCCCAGGCGGCATAACGCATACAGCAGGTTGCCATTCAGGCAAAGCAGCGCCCCGTGGGGAACCGGGTTTCTGTAGACCGAGAAGGCATCGTTCTCCGCCACGGAGTGGGTTAACAAATATTCACAACCAGCCTGAATCCGGGGATCATCCGGGTTGGCGCCCAGCTCTGCCAGGACGATAATCGCCCAGATGGTAGCCCGGTATTTCGGGGAATACCCGCTGCCAGGTTTAACCCAGTACCCTTCCGGGTGTTGGGCAGCGAGAATCACCGGTACGGGGCCGCGGCGCATAATCTCTGCACGCGCCGCGCGAACCTGCGCATCCGTCTCCGGTAAACCCATCAGGTCGCGCAGGGCAAAATAACGCACCCCCGGGTTATCCGAGTCATTTTCTAATAACCAGTTGAGCGGGTTGGCTTTCAGCATGGGCAACCTCCTTGGTTAATTGAATTTTATCCCTGAAAATCTTTCCACGCACCCTTCATTTTGCCCAGGAAAAAGCAAAATGTCCCTCCGCAGCCAGTCACGCTTGACAACCAAAACGTTTTGGTTTATTGTGGAAGCGATTCCAAAACGTTTTGGTTGCCCACAATAAAACAGGGAGGGAGATGAGCGTTACCATCCGGGATATAGCCCGCAGAGTAGGCCGGTCGATTACCACCGTGTCACGCGCGCTGCACGATTACGATGATGTCAGCCCCGAAACCAAGGCGCTGGTGCGCCAGGTAGCTGAAGAAATGGGCTACATCGCCAATAAACAGGCGCTCGGCCTGCAAAAACGCCGCTCGGACGCCATCGGGTTGATCCTGCCCACTTTTGGCCCGCGTTTCTCCGATCCGTTTTATTCCGAATTTATCGCCGGGGTCGGCAAAAAAGCCAGCCAGTTCGAGCGGGATCTGGTCGTTTCCGCCTACCCGCCCGGCGAGCAGGAAATCCAGGCCTACCGCCAACTGGTGCAAAGCCGGCGCGTGGATGGATTTGTCATCGTCCGCGTGCGCGCCGTTGATGAACGCATCGACTTATTGCGCCAGCGCGGCGTGCCGTTTGTCGCCTTCGGGCGCACCCGTGCGGCTCAGGATTACCCCTTTGTGGATGAAGATGGCGCTTCGGGTATGCGCCAGGTAGTCGATCACCTGGTCGCTCTCGGCCATCGCAAACTGGCATTTATCGCCCCGCCGGAGAATTTGAACTTCACCCACCTGCGTTTGCAGGGTTTCCACGCCGCCTGCCAGGCGCATGGGCTCGAAATCCGGACTGAATGGCTGCGGGAAGGCGACCTGACCCAGCGCGGCGGTTTCGAACAGGCGCAGGCGCTGCTCTCCTTGGACGACCCGCCCACCGCGATCCTGGCGGGCAACGACCTGACCGCCTTCGGGGTCATGAGCGCCGTACAGGAGCACGGACTGCAGGTCGGGAAAGACATCAGCGTCACCGGTTTCGACGACATCCCCATGGCCGAACACAGCCACCCTCCCCTCACCACCGTGCACCAGCCGATCTATACCATCGGCAATATGGTCTGCGAAATGTTAATCGACCTGATCGATGGACGCCTGAACGGGATGCCACAGACCGTGCTCGACCCACAGCTTATCGTGCGTTCATCCAGCGGACCCCCACCATAAATATCCCCGCCCGGTTCGCGGGTATCGCTTTACCGATTCAAGGAGGTGACCACCCAATATGAATATCGCCCGGTTTTACTCACATTCCCTATTCACAACTAAGGAGGTCTTGACATGAAGCATTTGAAGTGGTTGTTCTCGATTACCATTCTGCTCGCCCTGGCGCTCAGCGCCTGCGCTCCCGCGGCAACACCCACTCCAGAGCAGATCGTAACTACCGTGGAAGTCGAGCGGGTAGTTACGGAAGAAGTTATTGTCACCCAGGTCGTGGAAGTACCCGCAGAGCCGGCGGATAAGGTGGTGGTGGAGTTCTGGACCACCGACAATGAAGAAGACCGGGTGGATGTTTACGAGGCCGTCGCCCAGCGTTTTATGGATGAAAACCCGGGCATCGAAGTGCGCATCGTCCCCATTGAAGAGGCCGGTATTTCTCAGCGTATCTCCACTGCCCTGGCAGCCAACCGCCTGCCCGACATCGTCCGTATGGGCGTGGAGCGGGTGGCTTCCTTCTCGGCGGACGGCATCCTGGATGAAGACGCCGCTGCAGCGGTGATCCAGAGCATTGGCGAAGATGATTTCCGCGCTTCCCCGCTGCAGATGGTCACCAACCCGACCACCGGCAAATACGCGGCGGTGCCCTTCGACGGCTGGATCCAGGCGATCTGGTATCGCACCGACGTCTTTAACGATCTCGGTCTCAATCCCCCATTGTCCTGGGACGATATCAACGCCGCCTGCGATGCCCTGCCTGGCGCCGGCAACCTGCTGTATGGCGTCACCATCGGCACCGACCCCGGTCAGAACTACGGGCACCAGGTGTTCGAGCAGGTCGCCATGTCCAATAACGCCTGGCCATTCGATGAAAATGGCAACGTGACCATGAACACCCCCGAGATGATCGCCGCCCTGGAGTTCTACACCGGGTTGCAGCGCTGCTCGCTGCCCGGCCCGCAATACTGGCGCGGCGCCCGGGAAGCCTACGAGCTGGATCAAGCGGGGATGCTCTTCTACTCCACCTACATCATGGATGACCTTGTCGAAGGCTCCGGGTTGGATGGCGGTGGGAATATTCAGATCCCGGTGGAAAACCTGGCCGGCAAGACCGGGTTTGCGCCTACCATGCAGGGCCCGAACGGCGAGGCTTCCTATGGTCAACTGGTCGCCCTGGGTATCATGCGCGGTGCCGACCCTGAAGCGCAACTTGTGGTTGAATACTTCTTGAAGGAAGGCTACATCGACGTGCTGGCCCTGGCGCCGTTCGGTAAGGTGCCGGTGCTGAAGAGCGCGGTAGATGGCTGGAAAGAGCTGAGCCCCTTCTTTGCCAATTACTCCGAAGACACTTTGGAGCAGATCGCCAACGGGTATGAGACCATGGGTCGCTGGCTGTTCCGGCCGGATTACGATGCCACGGAACAGGCCGTAGTTGGCGATATCGAAGGTCGTTTGTTAATCCCGCAGGCAGTGGCAAATATCGCCCTGGAAGGCACCATGACTCCGGAGACGGCGGCTCAATGGCTGCAAGAACAGGTCGAAGCCCTGCTGGTTGAACGTCAAAACTGACCCTAACCGCTTACCGCCGGTCGGGGTTTCCAGCGCCCCGACCGGCAACCCTTATCCGCCTGCCTGGCCGCCTGACCCGACCGGTCTCCGTCGGCTGGGGCTCACACCTGCCCGGGTCAGGAAACTCGCCCCGGTACAGGAGGGAAGATGCTCAAAACAGAAGCCAAACCCATACCCCGGCGGCGTAAATGGAACACCCTGCAGGCTCGCGAAGCCCAGCTTGCCTGGCTGCTGATCCTGCCTACCGCCTTGATCGTTTTCGGCCTGGTAATCTTCCCCGCCATCTTCAATATCTGGATCAGTTTTCACAAAGTGGGTCTGAACAACCTGAACGACGTGTTCAGCGCCCCATATAACGGCCTGGATAATTACCGCAGCGTATTCAATGACTTTTCTTTTAAATTCCAGGGGATGCAATCCTGGGGAGCGGCGGTTACCAGCATTGTTTATTCCGTCACTGGCACCATCCTGACGATCATTGTCGGCCTGATCGCCGCCCTGTTACTCAACCAGCCTTTCCGGGCGCGGGGAGTCGTGCGGGCAATCTTTCTCATTCCTTACGTGGCGCCGATCGTCAGTGTCGCCTTCGTCTGGCGCTGGATTCTCGACCCACGCCCTTCCGGGGTGGTCAACGACATCCTGATGGGCCTGGGTGTAATCGAGCTGCCCAAAGCTTACCTGGCGACGCGCGGCCTGGCCTTGCTGCTGGTGATCCTGTTCGAAGCCTGGCGTTATTTCCCCTTCGCCATGTTGATGATCCTGGCGCGCCTGCAGGCAGTGGACGATACCCTGTACGAGGCCGCCGAAGTGGACGGCGCCAATCTGTGGCAGAAATTCCGCTTCATCACCCTGCCGGAGCTGCGTTATGTGCTTGGGGCGATCTTTTTGCTCCGCCTGATGTGGACGTTCAACAAGTTCGACGATATTTTCCTGCTTACCGGTGGCGGCTTTGGCACCAAGGTGTTGCCGGTGCTCACGTACGAGTTCAGTTTTCGCCTGTTTGATTTCGGGCGCGGCGCAGCCACAGCCATGATCCTGCTGGTGCTCCTGGCGGTGTTTATGGCAGTGTATATCAAAGTGGTTATGCAGAATATCGAATCGGAATGAAGGGAGAATTACCATGGCCGGACAAACCTTTTCTGAGGCGCCCCCCACAGCCCGCCCCAGTGAAAAACTGAACTTCTTCGAGCACATGGCGCGCTGGATGAACTGGCCGCGCTTTATCACCCTGCTGCTGATCCTGTTTTTTCTTACCGGCATCCTGTTCCCCTTCTACTGGATGGTAAGCTCTTCCTTTAAAACCTATGCCGAAATTGGGGCACGGGAACCGGTGTATATTCCCAGCGCATTGCGCCTGGACGCCTACCGGGAATTGTTCGACCCGGCCAGCCCCAGCTACTGGAATTTCGGGCGGAATATCGTCAACAGCCTGAAAGTCTCTATTCCCACCTCCCTGATCGCCGTGGTGCTTTCCATCCTGGGCGCATACGCGGTGGCGCGGCTGAAATTCCGCGGCAAGAACCTGCTGCTGAACAGTATTTTGATGGTTTACCTGTTCCCCGGTGTGCTGTTGATTATCCCCCTGTTTGCGATGATTTCCCAGGTCGGCGCCCGGCTGGGATTTGAAGTGCAGGATAATCTTCCCGTGCTGATTTCCACATATCTGGCGCAAACTCTGCCGGTCGCCCTGTATATGCTGGCGAATTACTTCCGTACCATCCCGTCCGAGATCGAGCAGGCCGGGTTGATCGATGGGTGCAGCCGCCTGGGGGTGATCTGGCGCATCACCCTGCCGTTGTCTGTCCCGGCGATTGTATCGGTGATTATTTACACGTTCATGATTGCCTGGAACGAATTCCTGTACGCCTTTATTTTCCTGAACAGCCGCACCCTGTTCACCATGCCGATCCAGATCAATACCATTTTCAACGATCCCAGCCCGCGGCCGCATGTGGTCATGGCGGCGTCGACCATCATGACCTTGCCGGTGGTGTTTCTGTTCCTATCGTTGGAGAAATTCCTGCGCCAGGGTCTTTCGGCGGGTGGGGTGAAGGGTTAGCCGGGGATCGTCGGCTCAGCGCATCCATCCCTGGAAGGCATCCGCCACCGCCCGTCCCATACCATCCAGGCTGGCCATCAGGTCACGCAACACGCCAGTCTCCCCCCGGCTGAGCTGAGTGATCAGGTATTGGATGCCCACCCAACCGCCCAGCATCTCATACAGCACATAGATCAGGCTGAAGGTTGCCAGGTAAAGGATCCAGCCTCTGGCCTTATGCCCTGGCCCGGGTCGCGGGTCTTGCAAGGCGCACATTGTAATTCCCTTGGGTGAATCCCAGTTGCCGATACGTTAATTTATTTGTAGCATAAATTTGATTGCGAATGATTAACAGTTTTATTACTTCGCGATACAGAAGCCGGGGTCCTGCCGGGGTAACCGGTTGCAGGAGGGACTTGGGTCTGTCCCTTCGAATCGCCAGCAGCGGCAGCTTGCTGCCGCTACGCAAGCAAGCCTCAGCGCAGCTCGGGCACTCCACAACGCCGCATTGTCATCCTGAAGGAGGCGTTTTTTGCCGACTGAAGGATCCCTGTGACGATTGGGCTGCTCCAGGCGGTTGACGTTATAGGGATCCTTCGCGCAGCCAAACGACGGCTGGCTCAGGATGACAATTGTAAAAACCCCTCACCCAACCTCTCCCTGCCCGGGGAGAGGCTTTCTCCTTCGAACCGGCACTCGCAGTAGTCTGGAGTGCGGCA
>JAGUYX010000101.1 GCA_020061145.1 Anaerolineales bacterium
AACAGCCTGGGTGTCTTTTCGTGAGGGGAAACTGGCATTTGCCCAAATGGGCAAAGAGGATAACAGCCTGGCGACTATCCTGTATCGGGCAAATAAAATTACCGCCGCCCAACATCGCACGCTGAAAACCCGGGCAGCGAGTATGAGCGATAAAGAGTTGGGGTTACTGTTGATCAACGCCAATTACATAGCCCAGCAGGACATTCTCACCAGTCTGCAAAACTACTTTGTGGATGTGGTGGAACGCCTGTTTACCTGGGTGGAAGGCTTTTTCCGCTTCGAAGTGGATGTTTTACCCCCGCAGGACAAGATTTTCATCCGGGTAAACCTGGAAAATCTGATTATCGAGGGTTCTCGCCATCTGAGGGAATGGGAACAGCTCCAGGATGAAATCCCATCTCTGGATATGGCGCTCAAGTTTGCAGACCGCCCCGGGGCGAATTTACGCAATGTCAATCTCAGTGTGGAAGAATGGCGGGTAGTTTCCTATATCAACCCCAAAAATACCATACGCCAGATTGCCCGCGCAACCCATTTAAACGACCTGGAAATCCGGCGGATTGTGTATGGGTTAATTCAGGCGGGGCTGGTTGAGATCATTCGCCCGGAAGGACTACCCCAAATCCGCACGTCCATACCGGGAGAGACGCAGGCCGAACAGAAATCACTGGTCAACCGCCTGATAAACCGGATCAGGCAGTTGTAAATTCCTACTTCAGGACGTCAACATGCAGACTGTAAAAATCGTTGTTACAGGCCCGTTTAATTCTGGAAAAACCGAGTTTATCCAGTCCGTCAGTGAGATTGACGTCGTTTCCACCGAACGGAAAATCACTGCTGAGGCAGAGAAGGTTAAAGAGACAACCACGGTTGCCATGGATTTTGGGCGGATCACCGTTGGCGACGATCTGGTCCTGTATTTATTCGGCACCCCCGGTCAAAAACGGTTTGATTTTATGTGGGAAATCCTTTCGGAGGGTATGCTGGGCTTCATCGTGATGATCGATAGCACCAGCCCGGAGACTTTCCGTGAGGGGCGGAGTATCCTGGAAACGTTCCGCGCCTATGCCCCCACACCTTATGTGGTTACCGCTAACAAACAGGATCTGGAAGATGCCTGGGACCTGGATGATATGCGCATTGCCCTACGCCTGGAAGACGGGGTAAAAATGTTGCCCTGTGTGGCTAAAGATAAGGAATCCGTCAAGGAGGTGCTGTTAGAATTGCTTTACACCGTCCTTGCGGAAATGGAAGCAGGCAATCTGTAAACTTCTCACCCATTCCCGACTCCGCTGAGAACCGTGAAAATCAAAGACATAATGCTTCGATGAATGAATCTGCCCATCCCTCCCCGAGTCCACCCAACCAGTTCGGTCGAAATTTTTTACTTTCGTTAACCGAAGTTTTGGGGCAGGCGGGGATTAATGCGGTCCTGAATCGGGCAGAATTAGGGGACTTAATCGATGCTTTTCCGGACGACAATCAGGGACCATTGAATCAGCCGGATCTGTTCAGCCGGGTGGGGGAAGCCCTGGAGGGGCTGTATGGGTTGCGCGGCGGGCGCGGGTTGGCATTACGCGCCGGTCGGGCGAGTTTTCAGCGTTGCTTGCGCCAGTTTGGAGCCGAAGCCGGGCTGGAAGATGTGGAATTTCGTTTGCTGCCTCTGGAGCAGAAGATTCACCGTGGTCTGAACCAGTTGGCGGCGCTGGTAAACCGCTACTGGTACGATCAGGTGATCGTCGCTGAAGATGAAACCTTTTATTATTGGAATGTCCGGGGATGCCCGTTTTGTTTTCAGCGGCAGGCGTCCGATCCAGTTTGTCATTTCATGGTTGGATATTTACAATCGGCGCTTTACTGGCTGAGCGGCGGAAAGTTTTATGCGGTACAGGAACAAAGCTGCGCCGCCAGCGGGGATCCGCAGGACGTGATCCGTATCGATAAGAAACCGCTCGATTGAGCGATCGCCAGGCTTAATTGTGTAACCGTCATGAATATCGATCCTGTCTGGTTGGGTGTATTTCTCCTTTTCTTTGGGGCGTTAATATTAATTCTCGTCTGGCTGGTCATGCGCGCTGTGGGGCGTGCCCGCTTAAATGATTCTGAAAATCTGGATGCGCTGACTCTGCAGGAATCCCAGCGTGGCGGCGAGACCGGGGTGATCGTGGTAGGAACCGGTGGACGCGTCATTTACGTGAACACCACCGTTCGGGAAATGCTGCATCTGGGTGGAAGAAAGCCAACGCTGGAAAATATAGCTGCACGCCTGGAGGCGCCGGATGCCTTTTTTCATCTGTGCGCCACAGAGGGGGAAGCGACTTTTTTGTCTTCCGGACGGCGTTTGAAGCTCAGTTCGTATCATATTCCGGGCAGCTCGCGGGGTCAACGAATGTTGATCCTGTTCCAACCGGCGGCTCTGGGTGAACACCTGCCCGGCGGGTCAATACCCCTGGGAGAAGGCCGGGGGAATGAAAAACCGGCTGGCTCAAATGGATATTCTGCCGACCGGTATTATTTACCCCTGGTTTTTGCCCGGCTGATCGATAGCCTGGATAACGAAACTATTCTGGATGTATTGCTGGAAACTGCCCTCAAAATTGTGCCAAACGCCCAGAGCGGCATGGTGCTCATCTGGGATAGTTACCGCCTTTGCCTGGTGGTGAGAAAATCCCTGGGTTATCCGCAGGCGATGAAGTTGATCGGCCTGGCTTTCCCGGTCGAAGATTCTGCTCCTGGCGAGGCTTTTCGTAAACAGGAAACCATTAACCTGCCTGAGATTAACTTCAGCGAGCATTACCATCTGGGGGAGAACGAGAGCGCCACCTACCGGATTGCCACCCAGGAGCGCTTCCCGCGTTCGGGCTTGGTGGTTCCCTTGCAGGCAGGCGAGCAGTCCCTGGGTGTATTGCTGCTGGAAGATTTTTCCAATACGGACAGTTTTTTGCCTGCCGACCAGATTCTGGTAGAAGCGGTTGTTTACCAGACTGCCCAAACGATGGAGAAATCGCGCTTGTTGCGCGAAGAACAAAAGCGCCTCCAGGAGCTGGCGCAGGAACACCAGCGTACAACCAGCCTGTTAAATATTATTTCCGAGCTTTCCGCCAGTCTGGACCTGGATCTGGTGTTAAACCGTACCCTGACTTTGGTGAATGAAGCGGTAGGCGCAGAGCAAAGCCACATCTTGTTGTTGGAGGGTGCTGAGTTTCACCTGGTGCGCAAGGCTTCAGTGGGACAGGCGCGGCACCCTGCCGGCGACGAAGAAATAATAACCTTCCAGGCCGGCGAAGGGCTGGCGGGTTGGGTGATCCGCCATCGCGAAGCAGCATTGGTGAATGACCTCCTGCTGGATGCCCGCTGGATAAAATCTGGTAACTCCACCAATGAATATCGCAGCGGGCTGGTTGTACCGTTGATGGTGGG
>JAGUYX010000196.1 GCA_020061145.1 Anaerolineales bacterium
GTGGCCGCCTGAGCAAACAGGTGAAGAAAAATCACAGGGTTTTTGTTGGATCTGTTCCAGCAAAAACCCTGTTTTGATTATGGAAAGGCTGGAAAATGGAAAAATCTATCCATTTGCATCCCGGCAGGGAAAAATCGCTGCTGCGCAGGCATCCCTGGGTGTTTTCCGGTGCAATACAGCAGGTGAAGGGAGAGCCTGCGGCGGGTGACACGGTGGCGATCCGGGCGGCGAATGGCGAATTCCTGGCCTGGTGCGCCTACAGCCCGGTATCTCAAATCCGGGCGCGGGTTTGGACCTGGGATCCTGCTGAGGAAGTGAATATTGATTTTTTCAGGCGCCGGTTGGCTTCGGCGATAAACTTACGCCGGAAGTGTGGGGTGGAGGCTGGCGGTGACGCTTATCGCCTGGTGCACGGCGAGTCAGATGGCCTGCCAGGTCTGGTGATCGATCGTTATGCCGGCGTTCTGAGCGTACAAATTCTCAGCGCAGGAATGGAACGCTGGCGGGAAACCGTATTCCACCTGCTGAGCGAACTGATGCAACCGGATAGCATATATGAACGCTCGGATGCGGAAGTGCGCAGGCTGGAAGGTCTGGTTGAACGCAGCGCCCTGGTCACCGGCAAAGCACTGGAAGGAGCCATCTGGATAAACGAGAACGGGCTGATGTTTCCGGTTGATGTGGCTGGCGGGCATAAAACCGGGTTTTACCTCGACCAGCGCAGCAACCGGAAAGTGGTGCGCAACCTGGCGCGTGGGCGAAAGGTGCTGGATTGTTTTTCTTACAGCGGCGGGTTTACCCTGAATGCGCTGGTTGGCGAGGCGGAATCCGTGCTGGCGGTGGATAGTTCTGCCGATGCCCTGCATGCCGGTCAGCAGGCGCTGGAACGTAATCAGCTGGACGCAACGCGGGTAACCTGGTTGGAAGGGGATGTGTTTCAGGTTTTGAGGACTTTACGGGATAAAGGCGAAACTTTCGATCTGATCGTGCTTGACCCGCCCAAGTTTGCCCCCACGCAAGCCCAGGCGCAGCGCGCCGCCCGTGGATACAAAGACATCAACCTGCTGGCTTTCAAATTGCTGAACCCCGGTGGTTTCCTGGTGACCTTTTCCTGTTCGGGCGGCGTGGATTTGCCATTATTCCAGAAGATCGTAGCCGGCGCGGCTCTGGATGCCGGTGTGGAGGCGAGTTTTATTCAACGCCTGGGGCAGGATGTGGATCACCCGGTAGGGTTATATTTTCCGGAAGGGGAGTATTTAAAAGGCATGGTGGTATTTGTACATACCCAATAAACAGGTGGTGATTAAATAAACTACCCACCTCGCCGGTGGGTAGTTTGTATTCTGGTGGAGATGGCGGGAATCGAACCCGCGTCCGAAAGATTAGACCCGCGGATATCTACGAGCGTAGCCGGTTGATCTTCTCGCCAGCGGTCACCACAACCAGCAAAGGTGACCACCAGCCAGCCGCCGGGACCCGAGAGTCCCGCTTTCATATGTTAAGCGGCGTCACATATGGCACTCTGGCTTTTTGACGCCCAGTCTACCTCCGGCCAGAGAGCGGGGCAGGTGGACGTGACCCGGGTTAGCGGGTCAGTTAGCTGATGCCTTCGCTAGGCAGCGAGGGGCAGAGCAGCGTAGTTCGTGCGGTTGGCACTTAATTTTTGCGCTGGTTTTTCGAGGTCGGCGCCTCTCGGCTCGCAATCCGGGACCAGCCTCCTCCGTCGAAGCCGATCATCCCCGGGAGAATTATTATAAGCCATTTTTCATCCCCCAAGATTGAAATTATGTTAATATTTCTCCTCCCGGGCCGGGCAGTCTCGCCGGCATGCGGGTGATATACTCAAAGCAACTTTTTCCAGAGGGCGGGGTTTAATGTTTTGTAGCCCCGCTGAGGAAGGCTAAATCGGTGCCTGAATTCAGTGAGGAAACAGCGTTAAAAGAAGCCATCCAGGGCGATCGCGAGGCTTTTGGCTGGTTATATGAACGGTACATCAACCAGATTTACGCCTATGTGTATTACCGCACCGGGAATGCACACGATGCGGAAGACCTGACCGAACGGGTGTTTTTACGGGCGATGCGCCATATTGTGAATTACCATGACCGGGGTCTGCCATTTTCTTCCTGGTTGTATCGTATCGCTCACAACCTGGTTGCGAACTGGCATAGGGACAACAGCCGCCGGCAAGAAATACCGCTGGAGGAGGTGACCATCATCCATTCCCGCAGCGAACATCCTGAAGCCAGCCTGCTGCGAGCCGAAGAACAGGATTACCTGCTCCGACTGATCCGCGATTTGCCGCCCGAGCGGCAGCAATTGCTCATCCTCAAGTTTGTCGAGCGGATGCCAAACGCAGAAATTGGCGCTATCATGGGCCGTACAGAAGGCGCAGTCAAAAGCCTGTATCACCGCACATTGCTTTCCCTGCGCGAAGAAGTGGGCGATGAGCTGGTTTTACCGGAGCTGCCTGAAGATGGAGGCTGAACCTGGCTGCTAAAGAAGATGAATGTGGGTTGAACAGGAGATCTACCTCTGGGGTTAAAGAATACCGCTAAAGGAGCATTCAAGGATGTCCAGGAAAGAGCGTGTAAACCAGAAAAATAAAGAGATTCAGCGGTTAGAATCGCAACTGGAGGCTGCGCTGCATCCCGTCGCGCCCCGTCCGGAGTACCGTAATTATTTACACGACAGGCTGGTTGTGCCGCCTTCTGGCTTACGGGTGGAAAGCAGAAAACAGTCCCCGCGTTATATTGTCCTGGCAGCGCTGGGATTTACTGGAAGTGTAATCTTGTTGTTAACCGCCATCAAAGCCTTGCTTGTATATACCCAGAGCAGCCGCCGGCAGATTTATCCCCGTAACTTTGCTTGAGCCACCCGTTTTTAGTGCTTAAATCGAAAATGCAACCGTATTGGCAGTCTGCTAACGTGATAGGCTGTACCACGCAACTACCAACCCCGCACAATTTTCAGCAAATAAACCGATCGTAGTTTTATTCAATCCCTAACAATTGCTTTTTAAACCATCGGGCTTCGGCGATCAGGTCTACATCCAGGGGGAGTGTATGGTCGGGATGGATGCGCAGGATAAAATGTCCGGCAACATCCTTGATCTCGGGAGGAATATCGTCCAGTTTTTGTAAGTACTCTACCTTCGCGACCACGTTGGGATCCTGAAAGCGGATTCCCCGGCGCTGGAAATACTCCGCCAGCACCCAGCCCGCTGCCCGACGGGCGCAAACCCGCGCCATCCCTTCGTTTCCCACCGAACGAGCGCGCTCTGCTCGTTCGAGCTCTGCTGTATAATGACGGTGCCACTGATTTTCTGCCATGTGTTTATTTTACTTGATCGTCGGATCGATTAAAATCACCGGGGTCTTTCAAATCGTCCAGCTGTTGGGCAACAGTGAGACGACGCATGATTGAATCAAAGAAACTTTACAGGGATCGCATGGATATCACACTTGCATTGGGTGGTGGAGGTTTGAAAGGGAACGCGCATATCGGGGTGATACGCGCCCTGGAGCAGGAAGGATTCCGGGTAAAAGCGGTCGCCGGAACCAGCGCCGGCGGGATCGCCGCGGCTGCCTATGCGGCTGGATATTCCTCGGACGAAATCCTGGAATTTTTACGGCGTGTGGACCAGACGGAGTTGTTCGGACGCGATCCAAAGGATGGCCCCGCTTTTCTGGGTGTGGCTGGTGTACGGCATATCCTGGATGATCTGTTGGGTGAACGCACCTTTGGCAGTATGTCCATTCCATTGGCGGTGACCGCCACTGATCTGGATCATGGTCGGGAGGTGATTTTGCGGGAGGGGAGCGTGGTCGATGCTGTTCTGGCGACCATTGCTCTTCCCGGTGTTTTGCCGCCCCAGTCTTATCACGGGTCGATGCTGGTCGATGGTGGGGTGCTGGATCCGGTGCCTGTTCGTGTGGCGCGCATGCTGGCTCCGGATTTACCTGTAGTTGCGGTGGTACTCTCGTCGCCGCTTGAAGACCCATTAATTCATCTTTCACCTGCAACCATCCCGGGACCACAACCCGTGGTCCGCCAGTTAACTCGCCTGCGCTTCGGTAAAGCGCTGGAAATCTTTGCACAGTCCATCGACTTGGGGGCGCGCGCAATGACCGAAATGCGCCTGAAACTGGACAAACCTGATGTAATCATCCGGCCGAAACTGGGTGCGTTAACCATACTTTCAAAGGTGGATGTCGACCAGATGGTTATGGTTGGAGAGGCAGCTACCCTGGCAAAAATTCCGGAATTAAAACAGGCTTGCAGCTGGCAGCGTTCGCTAATCCGGCGGGTGCGGTATCGCAATCTTCTGAACAATCTATTCGATGGCTATGAAGCGTGACCTGCGGCGTTATGCCGGGCAGACGACTTTCCGGTTAGTAACCGGCTTCGTCCTGATTTTATTTCTGGTAGGACTGGGGCTGATCTATGTATTTTACGGTCCCGCCAGCGCAGCCTTCGGGCTGGTTTGCCTGGTAGCCGGCCTGGCGCCACTGGCTGCGATCTGGGCGATCCTTTCGTTGATCGAGTGGCTGGTAAACCGGGCAGAATAACGGTTGGAGGGAGCGTGAGATGGCCGAGGCTGCGGAAATCACGACGCTGGAAATTAATGGCTGGACACTGCAATTCCGCCCCGGAAAAGGAGCCGGGTCCGATGGGGGAAAAAGCCCGCTTGTTCTGATGATCCATGGCTGGACCGGGGATGAAAATGTGATGTGGATTTTCGCTCAGCGAGTTCCGGATAAAGCCATGCTGATTGCGCCGCGAGGTCTGTACCCGGCCCGCAACGGGGGCTTTGCCTGGCAGCCCGAATTTACCAGCCGCTGGTCGGATTTTCGCGATTTAATCCCCGCCGCAGACCGGATGATCAAACTGCTCGATCAACTGGAAGGATTATCTGATTTTCGGTCAGTAGATTTCCGCCAGCTGCATCTGATGGGTTTCAGCCAGGGAGCCGCGCTGGTTTATACCCTGGCGTTGGCTTATCCCGAGCGGGTCAGATCTCTGGTTGGCCTGGCAGGATTTATACCCGGTGAGGTGATCAGCATCATCCAGGAACACCCCCTGTTGGATAAACCGGTATTCGTCGCCCATGGCAGCCAGGATGAGATCGTCCCGGTAGAACGCGCCCGCCAGGCAGTGTCTTTACTGGAACAGGCGGGCGCAAAAGTTACTTATTGTGAGGATGAGGTTGGTCATAAATTGGGGGCGCGTTGTTTCCGGGCCATGCAAACCTTTCTACGCCAGCAAATTAAATAAGCACACCAAAATCAGGCTGTGGCTGCAGCAAGCAGAACTCGCGTTTCGTTCAATCGCTCGATGACCAACCGGGCGATCTGGTGCATCAGTCGATAAGCAAAATCCGGGTGTTCGTCTGCAAACTGGCGTAAGGCCAGGGCGTCGAATTTTACCAGCCGGCTGGGAGCGCTTACCCGCGCCGTGGCGGTCAATTTGTATGGGGCGACCAGCGAAGAAAAGGCCAGGATTTCTCCGGGATCTATTTCACCGACGAAAAAGGTTTTTATCAGTGAGTTGTCCTGCCTGTCCACAGCTACATCGTAGAGGTCAACCCCGCCGCTGACCAGTAAATAAAGATGCTCCGCGGGTTGGTCGATTTCGAACAGAGTTTCCCCTGCCGGGAGTTCCAGCTCCTGAGCAAACATGGCGATTTCTTTTTGTTCAGCGTCGGTAAATGGGCTGAAAAATGGATATCGGCGCAATAATTCTGGGGAAATCATAACGTGGGTCCCTCCAGGTTTCTGAGCAGCTCCAATACCCGCCGGGTTGCCCGGGGAACCGCATCTTCCAGCGGGGGAGTCAGTTTTTCGGAAAAATCATACACCTGCCAGGCTTCTATTCCCACCACCCACACCTCATCTGGCAGCTCCAATTCCATGGACTGTCCCATTGCCAAAGCGGTTTGTAGTGAGGTATCGTGGGTGGAGGTGGTATGACCGGCGGTCAGGTCGGGCATTTCCTCCAACCGAAAGTGGGAAACCGTACCTTCCGGTTGGAGGCGTGTGGTGATGGCATCGATGATGATCACCCGCTGGTAACCGACCAGAAATTCCATCAAACGCAA
>JAGUYX010000199.1 GCA_020061145.1 Anaerolineales bacterium
CGCAGTGCGATTCATGACCGGGAGTATTATTTTTGACAGCATTTTTCTGGCGGGCATCTACCTATGGCAGCAAGGAAATTATATGTTTGGGCTTACATTGTTAACCCTCGCCGGGATCATCCTGATTCTTTCTATTTTCCTGCTATGATTGAAATAACAGGCAAAATCTCGTTCACAGGTTAAGTGTGATCTGGAACCGATTATCGATATTGTCGAACTAACCAAACAATATAACAGCCACCTGGCGCTGAACCGGCTATCCTTGCAGGTACAACCGGGAGAAATCTATGGTTTCATCGGCCCAAATGGCGCCGGGAAAACCAGTACGATACGGATTCTGTGCACCCTGCTGGCGCCAACCGCAGGCGATGCCTTTGTCGGCGGGTATTCTGTCACACACCAACGCCGGGAGGTGCGGGCTTTAATCGGATACATGCCGGACTTTTTTGGCATTTACCCAGACCTGACTGTGTATGAATACCTTGCCTTCTTCGCCGGTTGTTACGAGCTATCCGCAAAGGATAAAGAAGCCAGCATTCCCGCACTCCTGGAATTGGTTGACCTGGCTTCCTATTCGGACCTGGCAGTTGAAAAACTTTCCCGTGGAATGAAACAGCGCCTGAGCCTGGCCCGCACGCTGATCCATAATCCACAGGTATTGATTCTGGATGAACCTGCCTCCGGTCTGGATCCCCGCGCCCGGGTTGAGATCCGCGAATTATTGCGCGAGCTGGCTTCCATGGGCAAAACCATCTTCTTCACCTCGCATATCCTTTCCGATGTAAGCGAAATTTGTACCCGCATTGGCATCATCGACCAGGGTAAGCTGATTGCCAGCGATACGCCTGCCAAACTCAGCCAGTTGCTCATCCAGACGCGCAAAATCCGTATCGGTTTACTTAATGGGGCAGATATGGCGCATCAGGTCTTGAGTAATTTTCCGGGGGTAAGCTCGCTGACACCCATCAGAGACGGAGCTCCGCCTTACGAATACGAATTCGAGCTGGCCGGCGAGCTGGAGGATGTCGCTGCATTACACCGCCAACTGGTTGAAGCAAACGTCGCACTGATTTCCTTTCGGGAAATGGAAAATAATCTGGAGGAAATATACTTACGCACCACCCGTAATCCTGCACTCTCAACGGACGTGGAGACCCCTTCATGATAACGCAAGCAGTTAAACGTCTTTACTCGGTTTATCACTGGTTTTCACGAAATCCGATCATCGAAAAAGAGCTTCGCTCCAGGATGCGTGGTTTGCGTACCTTTATTCTGATTACCCTGTTTGTTGGATTGATATCTATCAGCGCTGGAGCAGTCCTTTCGTTATTGAGTTACACAACCGGACAGGCCGGCAGCCTGGCGATCTGGCAACGCTCCGGGCTGTTTGTGTTCAGCACAGTGTTTTTGATTGAACTCGCCCTGGTTTGTTTTATTGCGCCTGCCCTCACCAGCAGCGCGATTTCTTCTGAAATCGAACGGCAGACTTTCGATTTATTACGGACGACGTTGTTAACCAGCACGAGGCTGGTCCTGGGAAAAATGAGCTCTGCCCTCGCTTTTTTGATGCTGTTGATGCTTGCCAGTATCCCGATTTATGCCATGGCCTATACGTTGGGCGGCGTTACTTTTCCGGAAATTCTGATCGCCTGGGCGCTGTTATTATGGAGCGCAGTTTTTTACAGCACATTGGGCATATGGTTATCTGCGCTCCTCAGACGCACCTTACTCGCCACAGTTATCGTTTATGTTTTCATTGCTTTATTCCTGTTCGGCATTCCCATCTTGATATTGGGGACTTTGTTGCTTTTCGAGCCGCTAGGGTTCAACTTCTCCTCTGAGCCTCCGATTGCGGTCTTATACCTGATCTATTTATCCGGTTGGGTGATCTTATCCAGCAATCCTCTCACGGCCGCGATTTTTTCAGAGGTGGGGTGGTTAAATAACCAATCATTAATTCTGCTCGAGTTGCCTTTGTCCGGCAATTCATTTTTTTATTATCTGTCTCCCTGGATTCCTTTTCTGCTGTTAACCTCATTAGGCACGTTTTTTTTAAGTAGGTCAACGATCCGCATCGTCCATCGCCAGGATCAATGAAACTCACTGTTTAACTCATTCAGTAATAATTCTCTGTGGATACACGCCCGATTGGTATAATTTCTGCATACAGACCTTCGATGAATTCACCGGCGCAGATATTTGCCGGGGGGTTGAGTAATCAAAAATCCAGCGGTGGAGATAGCATAAATGGCCTTTACAGCCGGTTTGCGTGAGATTCTGATCGAGCCGCAAAAAATTGAGGATTTACAGATTCCTCAAAACCTGATTCTGGATCTGATGTTGCGTTTGCTCTACAATGAGGGTAACGTGGCATTAAGCCGCATGGTGCAGGTATTACACATCCATAGTGGTATCCTGGATTCATTGCTTCTTTGGATGCAGAAAGAACACCTTGTTGAAGTTTCTCAGGCCGGTACCGGATTGGGACGGCTCAGCTATGTCTACACATTGAGTGAAGCTGGCGAGCTGCGTGCTCGCGCTGCATTGGAACGCAGCCAATACATCGGACCGGTTCCCGTGCCGGTGACTGATTTTGTGCGCGCCATCGAAATGCAAACTCGTACCCGCAGCCGGATATCGCCGGAGCAGGTTAAAAACGCGTTACGCCACATGGTATTACCCCCAGATTTTCACCGCCGGATTGGACCGGCAATCAATTCTGGCCATTCCTTGTTCCTGTATGGACCTCCTGGAAACGGTAAAACCACAATCGCCGAAGCAATCGCCAGGTTAATTGCAGGCAGCGATCCAATCTGGTTGCCCTATACCATCACCGCAGGTGGTTATATCATTCAAATATTCGATCGTCTGGTGCATAACCGCCCGGAGAATGAAGAACAACTGGCTTCCGAATTGGGACGTTATGACAGGCGTTGGGGATTATTCAAGCGCCCCACGGTAATCGTTGGCGGTGAACTGAAAATGGAAGCGCTCGAATTACGCTACGACCCAATCAGTAAATATTATGAAGCTCCACTTCAGCTTAAAGCCAGTGGGGGAATGTTCTTGATCGATGATTTTGGTCGACAGCAGGTCAGTCCCACAGATTTATTAAACCGCTGGATCGTCCCCCTGGAAAGCAAGGTGGATTTTCTGCGCCTGCAATCCGGGCAAACCATCGTGGTGCCATTCCGGCAGTTGATCGTATTCAGCACCAACCTGGACCCCAACGAGCTGGTGGATGACGCATTCTTGCGTCGTATCCAGATCAAGGTGGAAGTACAGGCACCAGATGAAAAACGCTTTTTTCACATCTTTACTATGGTCTGTAAAGAGATGAATATTGCCTTTGATAAGACCGCTTTTGCTTATCTCCTGCAAAACTGGTATCTGAAAAATGGTCGTACCCTTCAGGCAGTCCACCCGCGGGATATCCTGCTCACTTTGACCGCATTATGTGAATACGAAGGAACGACCCCGCAGCTCACTCCTCAGTTATTGGATGAAGCCTGCAGAATTTATTTCGTGGATTAAGCTTGAATCATCCAGAAAATCCTCCCCAAATTCTCGCTCCGCCAGAAGGACGAGAAGCTGTATCTGCCCATGCGCCTGACCATGATCATACGGTCGATACGGCTGACGAACATGGCGCGTTTAACTTTTTCGTCAACCTGGCGGATGGCAGCTTTTTTGGTCTGGCACTGGGGTTCGCCTCGTTTGTTACCATAATCCCCCTGTTTGTTGGTAACTTTACCACCTCAGCAGTCCTGATCGGGCTTATCCCTGCTATCCATACTCTCGGCTGGCAATTACCTCAGATCATCACTGCCCACCGGCTCTCCCGGATGGGTGAATTTAAATCCTTTTTGCTCCGGATCACGTTTCTGGAACGATTGCCATTCCTCGGATTGGCGCTGATTGCCTGGTTGGCTCCCCAGATTTCAACCAGGTGGGTGTTGATTATCACGTACGCGTTGCTCATCTGGCAGGGATTGGCTGGCGGGCTGGCAGCCAACCCCTGGCAATCCATGATCGCCAAGGTCATCCCAGCCTCGCGCCAGGGAACATTTTTCGGGTTGCAGGGAGGCCTGGCAAATGCCTTGAGCGGCCTGGGAGCGATTATCGCCGGGGCAATGCTTGTGCAGGCGACGGAAACACGCCAGTATGCGCTGCCTTTTAGCCTGGCGTTTGTTGCCATGATGGCTTCCTTTTTCTTCCTCTCGCTCACCAAAGAAAAACCACATCTGGTGAATTACCGGTTGCATCAAAATGGATACATACGTTATTTACTCGATATTGCTCGCCGCGATCGTGATTTTATGCTATTTGTCCTGGTTCGCAATTTGCTTCAATTTTCACTCCTTGGACTCAATTTCTATGCGATTTATGTGGCACTGACCTTCCAGGCATCTCTGCTGGAGATCGGTCTCATGAACGGGATCTTCGCGGTGGTACAAATTTTCGCCAACCCGTTGCTGGGAATCATCAGCGACCGTTTTGGTTTCCGCCTATCGCTTATGTTGGGAGCCTTCAGTGCGTTGTTATCCACCTTAATCGCCCTGGGGGGACGGCAAACTAGCTGGTTTTACCTCAGTTTCGGTCTGGCCGGCGTCGCTAATGTAGCCATGTGGACGGTTGTAATCGCCATGACGCTAAAATTTGGCGCACTTGAAGATCGCCCTGCCTATATCGGACTTTCGCACACCCTGACCGCTCCCAGCACGCTTTTGGCACCCTTACTGGGTGGGTGGATCGCAGATACGCGGGGATATTCAGCTACTTTCGTATTTACCTTGATTTTTGGGCTGATTGCACTGTTGACTATTTACCTGCTGCACGAACCAGGAGGAAAAGCGAAACCGATCCTGCGCGCCCGGCGACTGGTTTAATCTGGAAAATCCTGTATGATTGTAGGTGGGAGATATTTACTCTCTGCATGTCATTGCCAAATAAGGGCAGTTAAAACCAGACCTCCCCTGACTTCTTCACACAATTAACCTGCCGGCCTATCTTGAACCGATTTATTGTTGACTTTGAATAAGAAAGCAAAATCCCATCAATAACGATACCGAAATGATCTTCAGCCCGAATTTTTTTTCTCTTCTGCTCATTGCCGGTTTTCTTTCCAGCCTGTGGCTGTTATTTAAAATCTACACCCGGTTAACTCTGCGCCGAATATTTTTCGGGTTGTACGCTTTGTTATCTGCAAGCTGGTTTCTAATCTGGTACCTACTGGATCGGGATTTATTTTTTCCGATATCCACCGAGTTTAATAATCTGCTGTTTTCTACCGCCATTTTGAGTTTGCACTACCTGTTATTTAACATTGCACGACAGTACTTACGCCTTCCTTCGTTGGACAGGCGCTATCATCTCGTCTTCGGTTTGCTGCTCGTGAGTGCGATTGGCTTATATTTTCTACCCGCGAGTAATCCCATTGCCGGAAGACAGATTACGCAGATAATTTATTTCCTGCTCGGCGTTACCTGGATATTCATTTTCATCTTTGGTTTGGTGGATTATGTGCGCATATTTGGTTTCGACCAGAAACCCATGCATCAGAACCGCATCTTTCACTGGTTGCCGGTTGCAGTGGGAAATATCGGCGTGGGTGTCGTATATTTTCTCGGTTACGGGCAGATTAGCGTAATTATACAAAGTATCACCTTACTTTATCTATCACACATTGCTACCAGCTACCAGCTAATCGATCTGAAACATTCCTGGCGCAGTTTTCTCAGGTATATGCTTTTCACAGCAGCCAGTTTTGTTTATCTGGCGTTAGGCGTGGTCACTTACAGCATATTACGCCTGAATTTTCCGATACAGAGTGATCTAATTCTGATCGCCGCGGTAATCCTGCTGTTTGCGTTGTTATTAAAACCGGTTTTCAGCCTGATTAACCGCTTTACTCGTTTGCTGACTGTGGATCTTAATGAAAAAACAGACAGTATTTTACAGGAATTTTTTTATTCAATCCGCAATATCTATGATTTAAACGAACTGGTCCGGCATATTCAAATTCAGATCAGCCAGATATTTCCCGTCGAAAACGTGGAAATATTAGTAGTCGACCACGAAACCATGGGCAACCATGGTAAAACGCGACTTACCCGTATCGAAAAATCGACCGGTCGTGCGACCGATCTGTCGCTGCCGGATGCTGATCCGGTTTCCCGCTATTTTCGGGAACAACGTGCGCCACTCAGCCTGTATCTTCTCGATTACGCACCCCAGTTCGAAACCACTCCGGCAGCCATTCGTTACTGGTTCGACGAGAATGGCTTTGACCTCTCGGTTCCCATCCATAATCAAGCAGAATGGTTGGGTTTAATTTGCATGGGACCCAAAACTACCGGCCTGCCTTATACGCGAGAAGAGGTGTTCTTGCTGGTGTCTATCGCAGACCGGGTAGCCCTGGCGTTTGAACATGCCCGCCTGGTCGGAGGATTAACCCGCTTAAATAACGAATACCAGCGTGCCTATCGCGCCCTGGAAAAAGCCAATGATCGCTTGCAGCGCACCGTACGGCAGCTTGAAAAACTGGATCGCTTCAAATCAGATCTGATCACCGTGCTTTCACACGAATTACGCACCCCCATGACCCTGATCGCCGGTTATGCTCAACTTCTTGCAGATGAACCCGATATCGCGGCAAAGGATGAATGGAAAATCTTGTGCGCTGGGATACTAACCGGCACCGAGCGCCTCGAAGATATCGTCTCCGCCATCCTGGATATGTCCAGCATCACCGCCAATACCCTGGAATTGAAAATCACGGACCTGCACCTAGACCCGGTAATCCGGCAAGTGGTCGAGTCGCTCCAGGAAGCGCTCCAGAACCGGCAGATTGATATTCAGCTAAATTCATTGAAAACTTTGCCTGTCATTCAATCCGATGAAAAGCTACTGGAAAAGGTGTTTTTTCAACTCTTTAGCAATTCCATTAAGTATTCTCCGGATGACAGCCAGATATTGGTGGACGGGCGGATGGTCACACAATCGAATAGCCCGTTGGGCGAGGAAAGCGTCGAGATCACCATCGCTGACCGTGGTATTGGCATCGACCAGGATGACCTTGAAGTGGTATTCGAAAAGTTATATCAGGTCGGCGTAGTTGAAGAGCATTCCAGTGGAAAAACAAAATATAAAGGCGGGGGTCCAGGATTGGGACTGGCGATCGTCAAGGGAATTATTCAAGAACTTCATGGGCAGGTTTGGGTTGAATCACGAAGAGCGGGTGAGAACACCTATCCTGGCAGCACCTTTCATATTGTATTACCGGTGAAAAGAGAGCCAACCAGCAGCTATTCCGAACCCCTGGATCGCTCCACCGGGAAGAAAAAGGTTAATCCTGCGGAAGATCCCGTTTCGTCAGGTGTTCAGGAATGAATGGAAATCCAGACGCACTCGATCGTTTATTTGCTCGCTGGGAGAAAGATGAACAATTCCAGGAGAAAATATCTGCCTGGCGGAAAATTTCTCCACGTACCGCCCGGTATGCTCCATTCCCTCCGGATATTTCTCTCGAAATTCAAAATCACCTGGCTTCGCTGGGAATCCAGAACCTATATGCGCATCAGGTAGTCGCGCTTGATGAATTACGTCAGGGGAACAATATTGTGATGACCAGTGGTACCGCCAGCGGGAAAAGCCTGGTTTACCAGCTTGCCATCCTGAATAGCCTGCTGAAACGTCCGCAAACCAGAGCGCTCTTAATTTTCCCCACCAAAGCCCTGGCTCGGGATCAATACAACAAACTGGCGACCTTCCTGGACTCTGCTAGGATATCCGGTTTACCCGACCTGACGCCCCCAGCCGTGGCTGTATATGATGGGGATACGCCGAACCATACCCGGACGCAGATTCGCCAACAAGCGAAGGTATTGATTACCAATCCGGACATGCTCCAGGTGGGTATACTGCCTCACCACACTCGCTGGGCCGAATTCTTCTCCAACCTGGAATGGGTCGTTCTGGATGAAATTCACATCTATCGGGGTGTATTTGGCTCGCACATCGCCAATGTGTTGCGCCGGATGAAACGGATCACGGAATTCTATGGCAGCTCCCAGCAATTTATCCTCACCTCGGCGACGATCGGCAACCCGGCTGAGCATGCCGAACGCCTGACCAGTTTACCGGTTCGCCTGATCGAAGCTGACGACTCGCCCTCCGGAGAAAAACATTTCTTACTGATCAACCCGCCCATAACCGATCCGGAATTGGGGTTAAGGCGTTCTTTGGCGCAGGAAACCCAGATGTTGGCGGACGAACTCTACACCTACCAGTTACAGACATTGATTTTTGCCCGTTCCCGCCGTACTGTTGAACTCCTCGTGCATGGCTTGCAAACTTTATTACCGGCTTCAAAAAACGCACTTAATGTACGAGGTTATCGCAGTGGTTATCTGCCAGGGCACCGGCGTGCCATTGAAGCGGATCTCCGTAGCGGGGAAGCGCGCCTGGTGATTGCTACCAATGCCCTTGAGTTAGGCATCGATATTGGCGGCCTGGATGCAGTATTGATCGCGGGTTATCCCGGGAATATTGCTTCCACCCGACAACAGGCAGGGCGGGCAGGGCGTTTGGGCACGAGTAAATCGTTGGTGACATTAATCTTCGGTTCACAACCCCTGGACCAGTTTATCGCACGGCATGAAGCGTATTTGTTCGCTAATAATCCCGAAAAAGCATTGATTAACCCCGATCACCCCGTAATCCTATTCCAACATTTATTGAGTGCGGCTTATGAATTGCCATTTCGCTCGGATGAGACGTTTGGAGGGCTTACAGAAGTAGACTTGAGAGAAATACTGCAATTACTGGTTTCCCAGGGAAAACTCCATTTTGCCAGAGATAAATACATCTGGATGGATGAAAGTTTCCCTGCTGCGGATATCTCCTTACGGAATGCTTCCGCAGATCGGGTGCGGATTCAGTCGAATGGGCAAACAATCGGAATTACCGAACTTTCCAGCGCCTATTGGATGCTACATCCCCAGGCAATTTATTTGCAGGAAGGAAACAGTTATTTTGTTCAGTCGCTAAATCTGGAGACATTGACGGCAGAAGTCCTTCCGGTGGAGGTAGATTATTACACCGAGCCCAAACGAGAAGTTGAAATCCAGATTAACCAGGTGCTCCAAAGTCAGCAGGTAATTGGTGCAACCAAATTTTCAGGTGAATTAACCGTAATCACACAAATTACCGGTTACAAGAAAGTCCAGTGGGGCACTTACGCCAATCTCGGTTTGGGTGTGGTCGACTTACCTCCAGTCCGGTTTCAAACAGAGGGTTACTGGCAGGTGATCGACCCGGAAACCGTTGAAATCCTGCGCGATCAGGGACTGTGGGCAAATGATCGCAATGATTATGGCCCGGAGTGGAAATTTCTCCGCGAGATTGTACGTAAACGCGATGCTTATCGCTGCCAGGTTTGTGGCACAATGGAAAGTGGGATACCCCACCACGTACATCATAAAATCCCTTTCCGCGCTTTTACCTCATCCACAGAAGCCAACCAGTTATCCAATCTGGTAACCCTGTGCCCGGCCTGTCATCGCCGCGCTGAGCAGAGCGTGCGTATCCGAAGTGGCCTGGCCGGCCTGGGGTATGCACTGGTGAATCTGGCCCCTCTCCTGCTAATGTGCGACCTGGCGGACCTGGGTGCGCACACAGACCCACAATCTACCCTCGCCGCCGGGTCTCCGGTGGTGGTTATTTATGAAAATATCCCGGCAGGGATTGGATTAACCAGAGAATTGTATTCCCGCCACGGCGAGTTGGTTAACTATGCGCAAGAGCTTGTTGCCGGGTGCACCTGTGAGGATGGTTGTCCTGCGTGTGTGGGTCCAGGAGGAGAATCTGGTTTTGGAGGGAAACAACCTGCTTTGGCTTTATTGTACGCATTGTGTGGGAAAGACCCCGCACGGGCATTATCGTGATCTGGTAAGATAAGCGGCATGAAAGGTAGAAATTGTCGGTATGCCATCCTTATCCGATAAACTGAAAGCGCTCGGCGTTCAAATTGGCCCGCAGAACCTGACGCCCACCAAAGCCCGCAAACCAGAATACGGCATTCAACAAGTATTGCCCGGTGAAGAAGTCGAGAACCTGTACGGATTGGCTTACCGAATCACCGAGCAGTACGCTGTCGATGAGCGCTATGGATTGGTGGAATTACGCTTCAGAACGCCGCCGGAATTGATTGCCCAATATTGTGGTGTTCCGGATCTCGAACGATCTTCAGCCGACCGTTATGTATTTATTGATACCGAAACCACCGGGCTGGGGTTGGGGAGCGGGATATTTGCCTTTTTAATTGGGCTTGGCTATTATCGTGAGGATTATTTTATTATCCGCCAGTATTTCTTGCGCGATCCTGGTGAAGAAACTGCAGCCCTGACAGCATTGAGTGAGGAAATTTGCGCCGATCCGGTGCTGGTTTCGTTTAATGGCAAAGCTTTTGATGTGCCGATGCTCAATAATCGCTATATACTCAATGGCTTGAGTTCGCCTTTCGATTCGTCGATCCAGCTTGATTTGCTTCACCTGTCACGCAGACTGTGGAAAGACCGCCTGCCATCTCGCACCCTGATCAATCTGGAAGGCAACATCCTGGCAGCCCAACGCACTGAAGAAGATGTTCCAGGCTGGATGATCCCCCAACTGTACAAAGATTATTTGCATACCGGTGATGCTCGCCTGGTGAAAAATGTTTTCTACCACAACGCCAGGGATATTCTGGCGATGGTAGGGCTTTTGAACTACGTTGGTGGGATGCTCACCTCTCCGCTGGACCAGTCAAAACGTGATGGCCTGGATCTCGCCAGCATCGGTTCGCTGCACGAACGGTTTAACCGGACCGCAGAAGCGATTGAATTGTATAATTATGCATTGAAGCAAGATTTGCCGCCGGAAGTATTCGAGAGTACATTAAAACGGCTGTCGTTCCTGCATAAGCAATCCGGCGACTGGCAGCAGGCCATCAGCCTGTGGGAATTGGCTGCGCAGCAGGGTCAGGTATACGCCTGTGAGGAACTGGCCAAGTATTATGAACATAACCAGCGCGATTACTCCGCTGCCTTGAAATGGGTTGAGTACGCCCTGACGATGATTGCAGGCAGGCCACAGGCAATTCTGTGGCAACCCGCCTTAGAGCATCGCCGCCAGAGGTTACTCCGCAAAACGGGTTAAAATAATGAGGGCGGCCGTGTTAATCTGGACTGGTTACACGTCTTTATTGGTTAACTGGTGAAAGAGGAAATACAGATGATCGACGTTACTCAATTACCTGAGCAACTCAAAGAAATAGTGGAGGATTTTTCCCTGGCAGATGGCCAGGAAAAGCTGGAATTACTGTTGCAATATTCAGAATCCCTTCCGCCCATACCGGAGAATAAAAAACAATCTCAGGATGAAATGGAGCAGGTACCTGAATGTATGACCCCCGTATTCATCCAGTCGGAATCTGACGGGGAAAAAATGCACTTTTATTTTGAGGTGCCGCCAGAATCCCCTACAGTTCGCGGTTTTGCAGCCATCCTGGCATTTGGCCTGAATGGTCTGACGCCTGAGGAAATCCTGCAGGTTCCCAACGAATTTTATCAAACCCTGGGCCTTGAATCCCTGCTCAGTTATCAGCGCATGCATGGGTTTTCCGGGATACTGGCGCACATCAAACGCCTGGCAGCCGCCGAACTAAATGGCCAGTTCCTTGACAAAAGCCCTTAAGCTTCGGTTCTGTTGGTTGAGTATATCGCTGTTCTTCCTGGTGGCGTGTGCGCCACAAACGAATACACCATCAATCACGTCTTTTAGCACCTCCCGCGTAAACCCGGCCATGAGGCAACCTAATGAAACCGGGATCACATTACCATCCCCGGAAACTTCTCCTATTCCTCTGGAATTACCCACCTCTGGCCCGGCTCCTCAGATTACGGAATCACTGTCTGTCCAGATAAATGTTATCCCGGCCGCTTTTTACCGGATATTTGCCACCTATGACTACGCCAGTGCGCGTTTGCAGATAAAGCAAACTATAATATTCCATGCCCCCGCAGCCAACCTTGCGCAAATTTATTTGGTTAACGAGCCAGAGCTTCTCGCGATGCTGGAATGGGATTCTATTCAGGTGCCCGGTTATGAGGTTCAATCTGCGGAAGCCAGTCGCGGCCTTTTTATCCTCGATTTGGAGCAACCCCTTGAAACCGGCCGGCCTGTGGAAATCCAGCTGGAATATACCCTGAGCTTGTTAAACCGCCCCGCACGCCTGGGGTATACGGATTCCCAGGCGAACTTCGGTGACTGGTATTTGATGCTGCCGCCATACATTTCCCCGGCTGGCTGGCTGGTTTATCCACCAGCGCCAGTTGGTGAACACCTTAATTATCCCCTCGCGGATTTTGACATTCATCTGACTGTAGAAAATTCACCACCCGGATTGGTCTGGGCGGCCAGCGCGCCGGGTGAGCAGCTGGGGGAGAACCAATATCGCTTTCAGCTTGAAAAAGCCCGGAACTTTGCCTGGTCGATCAGCCCTGATTACGAAACAAGCCAATCCATGGCCGGGGATACTCAGGTGATCTCCTATTATTTTCCTGCAGATCGTGAAGCCGGGAAAGCAGCCCTCGATGCAACCGTCAAAGCTTTTACGCTCTATACTGAGATCTTTGGCGACATACAGCTACCTGTGCTGTCATTGGTCGAAGGGGAATTTTTGGATGGCATGGAATATGATGGATTATATTTCTTGGGGCAGGAATATTATCAGGAATATTGGGGAGATCCGCGTGCCTATTTGATCCTTATCGCCGCACATGAAACCGCGCACCAGTGGTTTTACGCTGCCGTCGCCAATGATCAGGCAAGCGAACCATGGCTGGATGAAGCTTTATGTACTTACCTGGAGCTTATATTTTATGAAGAATACTACCCGCACCTGGTAGATTGGTGGTGGGAGTACCGGGTGAAACGATTCAATCCGCAAGGCTGGGTTAACAGCCCGGTGGCTGATCATCAACAATTTCGCGGTTATGTGGATGCTGTTTATTTACGCGGCGTTACCTGGTTGGCAAATATGCGTGAAGCGATTGGCTCGACTGCATTTAACCAGGGTTTGCGGACATATTTTGCCAGGTATGAGCAACAATTCGCCAGTGGAGAAGATTTTTTGGATATATTTCGTGAAATGGGTTATGACCCAATGGAATTGACAACCGGCTATTTCCAGCCAGAATAAATATTGACTCAAAATTATTCGCGTTCTACAAACCACATACCTTTGCATTGATCGGCAGATTTAGGCGCTTGATCGTAATAGATCCCAAAAAAAAAAACGGTTGGTGGTTGGTTCCACCAGAAAATAGTCATACCCTGCCCCCACGATCCTCGACCAGAAGCAATCTGCGCGTGGGCATCGCTCATATTTCTGGCCATTCTTCCCCTGCGCCTATAATCGTGCCATTCCGATAAATCTATTCGATTTTCCAATTATCGTGGAGTGCGACAACCTGTGGGGGAGAAAACTTTAATCTCTTACAATCTTCTGCTGCAAAACAAGGGCGGTTTGTTTTTTTAGCAGCCTCTTGTGCTGCCACTGACGTTTCCAGTATTTGATGCGCGGCACTCGTAAGGCGAACAATACCGTCATAATCCCGGTATAAATTAACGGGCGGGAAATATCGCCACTCAAGCGTAATAAATCGCCCTTAACCACCCAGAAATAATGCACCAATACCAGTACACCCGCCAGATAAACCAGCCGGTGCAATCGCTTCCAGTTTTTCCCCAGTTTTTTCATCCACCATTTGAAGGACGTGATTGCCAGGGATAGGAGGATGATGAAAGCAGCCAGCCCAACCAGCGCATAGGGTTTTTCCAGGATAGCCTCTTCCAGAAGCGCCAGATTAAACTGATAATCCACACCTACAAACAGGGTGAAATGAATCAAGGCATAGCCGAATGCGGTTAACCCCAATGGGCGGCGGACTTTTATCAAGCCGCGCCATCCGAACAGGGTGTTTAATGGAGTACAGGAAAGGGAGAGCACCAGGAAAAATAGTGCGTACCGTCCTGTCCGCTGCGTCAATGCCTGGATGGGATTAACCGTCAGGTTGTTGTTGAATCCGTCCCAGATCAGCCACAAGGCAGGCAGGAAGGCAGAAACATAAACACCCAGCTGAAGCGGCGTTACCGGCAGTCGTTGTCTGACTCGGTTCAGCATATTAATAATTCCGCTGGAGGTCCATGCCCTCATAAAGATGTGCCACCTGTTCCGCATACCCATTGAACATCAAAGTCTCTCGTCGACCGAGTTCGCCAATTCGCCGTTCCGATTTCTGAGACCAGCGCGGGTGATCGACCTCCGGGTTGACATTGGCAAAAAAACCATATTCATTGGGTGCTACCAGGTTCCAGAGTGTGTCCGGGCGAAATTCGGTTAGCTCGATTTTGACGATCGCCTTGATGCTCTTGAATCCATACTTCCAGGGTACTACCAGACGAATTGCAGAACCATTTTGGGGTGGCAATGAATTCCCATACAGACCTGTAGCCAGAATGGCCAGGTCGTTATAGGCCTCGTCCAGACGTAATCCTTCCGTATAGGGCCAGGGAAATAACCTGCTATTCTGGCCGGGCATCTGCTCCGGATTGTGAATCGAAGTAAACTTGACATACTTGGCACTCGATTGCGGTTCCACCTCATCCAGAAGTGCCTTCAACGGGAATCCCAGCCAGGGAATGACCATCGACCACGCCTCGACACAGCGCAGGCGGTAGATGCGCTCCTCCTGAGGATATTGCCGCACCAGATCGTCTATTGCGAAGGTTTTCGGCTTATTAACCAGTCCCGTGACCTCCACCTTCCAGCCATCCGTCTGGAAATCTTCTGCCAGGATAGCCACTTCTTCTTTGTCAGTGGTGAACTCGTAATAATTGTTGTAGTTAGTAATTTGCTCGAAAGTGTTCACCGGGTCGCCCAACTCGTCAGTTTTCGTCACTTCGCTGGCTATCTCTCCACCCGCTGAATCGGTTTCTGGCGACCCTGATATCCCGCGAGGAGCGCAGGCAGCCAGCAACAGGCCGCTCAACCCGACATAACCCATTGATTTTAGAAATTCACGCCGGTTGAGATATACCTCTTCTGGTGTAATCTCCGAGCTTTTTACTTTTGCAGATGAATAGGGATTGTGCATACCTTTCACTCCTTTACCGTTAACAAATACCCTTATAAGACGCTAGACAACTCCCGATCTTACTTAGCTGGCTCTCTACCGAATGGATACGTCAACTAACGCAGCATAGATCTATTGTAAACCAGTCGTGGGCAAACGAAACCAGAAGATCGTTTTTTTACCGGGCATACTTTCCAGTCCAATTTCACCACCGTGCGCCTGAATGATGCCTCTGGCAATGGCGAGACCTAAACCCGCACCACCACTGGCACGGTTGCGAGATTTTTCTCCACGGAAAAATCTTTCAAACACTCTCCCCTGATCCTGCTGGGGTATACCCGGCCCCGTATCGCTCACCTCCACCAGGATATCTTTCTGCTCGCGCCGGGCGGAAACGGTGACTTCCCCGCCTGGCTGCGAGTAACGAATAGCATTACTGATCAGGTTGTTCAACACCCTGCCAATTTGAAGCACGTCCATCCAGACTGGATCGATGTGCGGATCGACCTGACCTCGTAGGACGATTTCTTTTTGGCCTGCCAGTTCGTTGAAGGTTTCCAGGGTGTCCGATATCAGGTCTCCCAGAGAATTAAGCGCCGGGTCAATCTGTAGACCTCCTGCGTCGATCTGCGCAAGCTGAAACAAATCATCGATCAGCGCGGACAACGAGCGAATATCCCGTTGTGCAGCCATCAGATATCTCTTTTCAGTCTCCGGGTCTTCAATCATGTTATCTGCCAGAGCTTCGACGATGGCACGCAAAGAAGCCAGTGGGGTTTGCAAATCATGGCTGGTCCAGGCGACCAGATCGCGGCGGAGCTGGTCCAGTTCCTGTTTTTTTTGTTCTGCCTCCGCCAGTTGTTGCGCCATCAAATTCATCGTTCCTGCCAGCCTGACGACTTCATCCGAGCCGCTTATGCTAACTCTGTGCTCGAATTTTCCTTCAGCATACCGCCGCGTGGCTGACTCAAGCTCCCGTAGCCGGCGGGTAAATGAGCCGGCAAAAAAATAGCCATACGCAACTGCCACGCCACTGGCAAAAACCAGCAACACAGTCGCCAGCAACAGGTCGTGCTGGTTGACAAACATCAAATAAGCCGTCAACCACACATTGAAAAAGGTAATCCCGCTGGAAAGAATATATCCGCCAAAGATAGTCCAGGCAATATTTGGCGAGCGTTCCAGCCAGCCCAGGCGATAAGCAAGATAACCGATTCCAATCGAGAGTAGCGCAGTGATTGACAGGTAAACCGCCATCAGACCAATCTCATTGATCGGCGGGTTCATCAGGTAATAAAAAAGCACCAGTGTGGCAGTCACTACCAACAGGATCACCATCGCAAAACGTCTGGCATCAGGCTGGATATGCAAATTTTCCATGTATCTTACTCCTGCCTCTCAAGGCTCGAAACGATATCCGACACCCCAGACGGTCTGGATATATTCGGGGTTGGAAGGATCTTGTTCGATCTTCTCCCTCAGTCGACGGATATGTACCGTCACCGTCCCCGGATCGATATACTCAGACATCCCCCAGACCTGCTCTAATAGCTCCTGGCGAGAAAATACCCGCCTGGGGTGGCGCGCAAACCAGTAAAGCAGATCGAACTCTTTAGCAGTCAGAAACACCCCCATCTGTCGGATTTGAGCCTCGCGTGTTTGTGGGTCGATCCGGAGGTTGGCGAATTCAATCGGTTTTTCACCCATCTCATGCTGGGTGGTGCGCCGCAGAACCGCGCGCACCCGGCTAACCAGCTCTTGCGGGCTAAATGGCTTGACCACATAATCGTCAGCGCCCATTTCCAACCCGGCAATCCGATCGGATTCAGAACGGCGGGCGGTTAACATAATGATTGGCATATCACTTCGATCACGAATCCAGCGGGTGAGGGCGAGCCCATCCATACCCGGAAGCATCAAATCCAGAACGAGAAGATCCGGAAATCCTTCTTCCAGCAATTGCAAAGCAGACTCACCATCTGCGACGGTCTGTACCAGATAACCTGCTCGACGTAAATATAATGCGACAACCTCTGCAATACTGGTTTCATCCTCAGCGACAAAAATCCGTTCGTCTGGCATATCGTGTTTTCTCTCTACAGTATTTTAGCGGAAGGAGATAAAAAACATCTGGAAAATTTCTTACACAATTATTAATAAATTTACAATAAGCCAAATCGAAGTGAATTTCACCCTTAAGCCGGAATTTTATAACCGGCGTATAAAGGGTTTTTGATCGATAAATATCATTTCCAGCGTCCCTGCGGAAAAATCTGCCAGTTTGTGCTGGAGCATTTCAGAATATTCGGGTTTCACCCGCAGGGTGAGAATAACATTGGCTTCGAAGACTCGATCTACGATCTCGCCTGTGTTTTCCAGTATCATCCGCTCGACGCCATTGAACATCGGATAGGGCACGTCGAGTAAATATGTGGCCAACACTTCCAGCCTGGCTCTGGGCACAGATTGGACAACCATTTTTACCGCGTTGGTGTATGCCCTGACTAGCCCTCCGGTGCCTAATTTGGTTCCCCCGAAATACCGCGTCACCACCACCGCGACGTCTCCCAGCCCGCTTCCCTGGAGCACACTTAATACCGGACGCCCTGCCGTTCCGGATGGCTCGCCGTCATCCGCACAATGTGCAATCACCCGGTTCCCAGAGCCGATTAAATAGGCAGGCACATTATGGGTGGCATCCGAAAATTCAGCCCTGACCTCCCGGATAAACGTACGCGCTTCGTCCACATTGGAAACCGGAGACAGTGTACTTATAAATCGTGAATTAACCACGATGATTTCGCGACGTATTTTTTCTGCCGGAATGAGATAATCCTTTTCCATCACCAGGATTGTAATCTATCTCCCCCTGCGTTTGGCGAGTCTCGCATGTTATGGTAACCACAAACTTAATGCTGGATCGCCGATCAGGTGCCAGGTGCGCAGAATATCCAGTTCTACTTCGCCTGCTGCATAACTGGACTGTAAAACCTCTAAATATAAATCTCCAATATGGATGGGCGGGTTATCTACCAGAACGCGGGCGGTCTGGGTTAATAAGATCGAAAAATCCTCCGGTAAAATAAGGCTGCTGGGAGCCAGGAGAGCGGTGGTATTTGCGCCGGGTGAAGTTAACAAATCCTCAGCCAGAGAATTCGCCTGAGGATGAGTGAAGTATCCAACCAGACAGGTATAGAGCAAAAACAGGCTGTTGCCAGAAGTGGAATTCGGCAGGCGCAAAGATTCGCTGTCCAGGAAGCCCGCTGCACCCAGGCGAGTCAGGCTGCCATGCCCGATATAAACCATCCAGCTCAAGTCGCGCCCGATAATTCCAGATTGCAGTGTGGCTACATCCGGGTTGAAAACCGCTGTCCCCGGGTAACTTCCTGAATCATTTACCAAAGCTTTGATAAAACCTTCCGCCTGGTACAGAAAAATTGGGTCGGCAGGATCAGGATAGACAACCATTTGGGGGATAGCACCGTTTCGCGAGAGTGTTTTTTCATAACGCAGGATTTTTTCGATCACAGGACGTAATTCATCGGGTTCATCAACCGGAATTCGCCCAATGGCGATCTCTGGCAAACCATCCCGATTAAAATCGACCAGGTCTGCATCGCTGGTGGTCCAACCTCCCAGTGAAGTATAGATGAACTGGCTGGGGATCCCCGCTTTTCTGATCCCCGGCGCTTCAGTGGCAAAGGTATGATCGTAATCCCCAACCAACAAGACATAACGCGGCTGTACCGTCCAGGTCAGATAAGCTTGATGCAAAAATTGCCGCATTGTCTCGGGGTGGTTATAACCGCCCGTCGTTTCTACCCATACCGGGTAATCTATCCACACCGGTTGTAAACCCTGCGAGCGCCGCAATTCGAATAATGGTTGTAGCTCTGTCAGGAATTCAGGATACCCAATGACCACATAATCACCCTCTCGGTTTTGGTTCACGCCGGCTACCAACCGTTCCTGGATCTGAGGGGTATGCGAATCCTGTGGGGAAAACGGATAAATGGCATCGCCTGTGTGTAGAATAATTTCACAGGTTAACCCCGTATCGCAGCCACTCTGGTAAACATGCAGGCTTTGATCACGGGAAACCAGGAGATAAGCGCTTCCGTTTTCAACCGATAACGCCCGATTTTCACGTGTTTGGTTCCACTGCCCCGAGATCGGCAGTTCAACCTGAAAGCTCAACGTGATTTTATCCAGATAAAGACTATCCCCCAGCAAACCTTCATCCACCGACAGACTCAGCTCTATTTGCGAAATCCCTTTCGCCAGGTCGAGATTCGTTACCGGGATCGTTACTGTATGTGCACCTTTCCCTTCCCAGCTCGCCTGGTGGATTTGGAAAGCATCCGAGTTGACTTGTATCGCATGGGGGATAATGGCTTCCGTTTTCCCAACTGCACCCGTGGATTTACTCCACAGGTCAAGCTTAATTTCGCTGAGTGTTTCAGCCTCGAGAGAATATTCCAGGGGGATGGATACAGTCTCCCCGGCATCGATCCGCTCCCATAACCAGGGCAACTCCGCCTCGAACAGGGGTTCATGCAGTATATTTTGTTCCAATTCTTTCTGTACTTCCCAATTACCAGTCCCATTTAACGAATTGCTTGCTGCCGGGCGAGGCTTCTCAAGTTTCAATCGTTCAGGCGATTGATCTGCGGGCACCAGTTCGTATAGATTGAACAGCGCATACCGATCGAATTGTTTTGCATGGTAAAAGAACAGGCAGGTTTCTTCACCCACCCTGTCTATCCAGGTATTTATCGTGGTCTGGTGTTGGGAAAGTTCAAACCTCTGCAGATCGTATGGGTTGTGACCGGGAAGATTGGATGGACACACCCGATAAACACCCTCTTTTTCTGCCGTCAGGCGAAACCCGGGGGTTTGGTTCTTATCGATGGAGGAAGCAACCGTGTCACCAATTCCGGGAAGGGTGGTCACTTCAGAAGTGACAGATCCCGTCGCACAGCCTGAGGTGAGTAGAAAAACGATAATTGTTAGCCAAAGCTGGCGCATACAAGTAGGTAGAATTTACTGGCCTAACCTGGATAGATAAATATATAACCATGCCCCTAAAAACACCCATACTGCCCCCAACAGGATCAATACAACTATGCGCGGCCAATCCCGCCCAACTTGCCCGGTTTCCGGCTCGATTTGCGGGGTCAGTGCAGCAGCTTCGGTTTGTAATCTGCTGACGATGGCGGTTTCCGATGCGGAGAAATCAGGCAAGGAAGCCGGGGTAATTGTGTCTACCTCCAGAATGCCTCCGGTGGGTGTTATGCTGGGTGTCAGGGTTAATGTTACCGTTGGGGTGAGTGTGGGTGTAAAAGTTAAGGTAGGCGGTGCTGCTGTGCGCGTATCGGTAGGCAACGGACCCGGTGAGGTTGGTGTGCGTGTCGCAGTTCCAACAGTTACCTGGGTAGGCGTAGAGGATCCGGGGAACACCGTGGGGGTCATTTCGAAGAATACGGGCGTATTCGAACCGGGCACTACCTGTAAAGGACCATAGACATCTCGCCCCAGGTCGGATTTAACCAGCTCCAATCGATAATAATAGGTTGTGCCATTATTCAGCGGCTGATCGGTCAGCTCATAAAAATCCCCCAATAAAGGTTCGCCGGTGGGTGGGATCAGGTTTGTATTCACCTGAATAAAATTGCTGTCCGGGTTTACACTGCGGTATACATTAAAACCATTCAAGCCCAGTTCGCCGGCGGTACGCCATTCGATTACCACAGCGCCATTTTGAGGAAATGCCGCAAAATATATCACCCGCACCGAAGCATAAACAATCTGCACCGCGCCGAAAAGCAAGCCAAAACACAGAAAAATAATTAAGAACCTGATGGAAATCTTCGATGTCCAGTTCAAATGTTATTGCCTTCCAACGCGATTATTCCACCATGGATGGAATCCCCTCAGAATGAAAAGACCAAATACACTACCCATCAAAATTATAATTCCAAACACCAGGATTGGCTTTATCATCCACCTGTTTTGCACCTGAACTGGCAACTTGCGTTCCCTATTTCCCTGCCAACCTATCTCTTCAACCTGATAAAATAAATTGCTGTTCCGGTGTGGACTACGATCGAGATAACGGTATTGACCGGGCTCGAGGGGATCTTCTCGAATGGGGATCAGCGTATCATTGATTTGAACGTAAGGCCCATCGGCAGAATCGCTGCGCCAAAGATTAAAACCAACCAGTTGGATTGTGTTCTCTGCCTGCCAGATGACTTCAACCGGTGATTGGTTCAGGTATAGACCAGTCGCAATTATCAAAAACCCAATAGCTACCCCAATCCAGAACAGATTGGTTATCTGACAGTTGGTTTTGACCTGGTTGGGTCGGAATCGGCTGGTATTGCTCATTCGCGAGTTAACCTGCCAGCTTGACGAATAGGCCAATAGATCATATCCGCCCCGCCGACCTGAAATTCCTGGGATAACAGTCCCCAGATATGCGAATCATCCGATCGATTCCGGTTATCCACCAATACAAATAGAGTACCTCGCTCGACATTCCAGGAACTTTCATTGAGGACTCCATACCCTGTCGATCAATATAATTTATTTATGTTCGTGTTACGGCTCTGACTCTTCAATTTTCATGGGTAGATTTGCCCGACCATGCCTGCGCCATTGCCTGAATTTTCTCTACAGTCAAGGGTAAATCCCTTCCCTGCCAGAGGTCTGAGCGATCTTTCATATCCCGTGTGTCCCAATAGATTTCAATTTCGTGTCCATCGGGGTCTGAAAAGTAGAGGGACCAGTTGATAAAATGATCCACTACCCGCACCTGAATACCGGCATCTAAAAGATTCAAACAGGCGTCGGCAAACACTTGAATATCAGATACTTCAAAAGCAATGTGTTGCACTCCCACAGAATTTGGGGAGAGATCCATGGCTTCGGTGCCGACTGCGTGAAGTGCAAGATCATGATGGTGAAATGACCCAGAAAGAAAACCATAAACTCGACCTACCCGCTCCGTCAGACGTAATCCCAGAGTTTTTTTATAAAATGCAATGGATCGATCGAGGTCGCGGACTTTGAGCTGAACGTGTCCGAGTTGCATACGCGGCACGCCTGCATTAACTGAGCTGTGGCGACTGGAATCTAATCGGGCGCTTAACCAGGCAGAGGCTTCCTGAATCATCCGAGAAGATACCTCATGTCCGGTTGAATATTCGCGATAACTCAATTCATTGGTGAACGTCGCCAATAAATCTCTCGTATTGCGACCATCGATAATCGGCATAATCTGGTCATGTACCCCATACGCCAGAAACACAGGAAATTCGCGTAATCGACTTTTCGATACCCGCATATGCAGCATCTCGGGCAATATTTCTCCCCCAATCGCCACCACGCCGCGGATTAGTGCCGGTTCGGTGACCATGACCCCCAGACAAAGGGTCGCTCCTTGATTGAAACCCCACAGATAGATATGGTCAGGATCAACGGCATAATGGGCAACCGCTTCCTGGATAAATTTCACAATTTTCTGACGACTGGTTTCTGCATCGTCCAAAAAGAATACACGCTCATCGGTAAATGGCGATATCCTGAACCAGCCATAACTTCTTGGGGATTGCTCGAATGGCCCACGTAAACTCACAACTGCAAATCGTTCGTCAAGATACGTATTTAATCCGGCGAAATTATCCTCATTATCACCCACTCCATGCAACAAGATCACCAATGGAAACTTGCCTTTAGGGGCGGTGGGACTACCTTGCCCTTTTTGTGCGGGAAACCGAATTCTGTGCTTGAGCGAAAACTCTATCATGCCTGAACCTGCCATAATTCACGGGCTTGTCGGAGTATATTTTTCCAGCGTGTATCTGATTGAAATCGAGGCGGACCCAAGCGATCCTCAAATGGCTCATCTAACAGGGCTGTGACCACAGCCAACGAACACTCACTTATCGCCTCCAAATCATACCCGCCTTCGAGCACCAACGCAATCCGCCCCTGACAATGTGTTTTTGCCCAGGCATTAAGCTGTTTGATGAGTTGATGGTATCCGGATGAGCTGAGCTGTAAGTACCCCAATGGATCCATCCAATGGCTGTCAAATCCCACGCTGATCAATAACATTTCGGGCTCGTACCGTTCAAGGAGGGGAATGAATATTTCGTTCAGGCAGGTAAGAAAACCCTCATCTCCGGTGCCCGGGGGGAAGGGAATATTGGCAGTTTTCCCCAATCCATTCCCGGCACCTCGGTCGGTAAGCCTTCCTGTGCCTGGGTATAACGGCCATTGATGCGTGGAAAGATAAAATACTTCCTCTCTTTCCCAAAAGATGTCCTGGGTTCCATTTCCATGGTGCAGGTCAAAATCAAGAATGGCGATTCTCCTGGCGCCGTAATTTTGAATCAGATCCTCGGCGCACACCGCGACATTGTTCAGCAAACAAAAACCCATGGCTTTATCCGGCGTGGCGTGATGTCCGGGTGGTCTGCAAAGAGCAAAACCGGTTGATGAATTGCGTTCCCATACCTGGCGACCCACCGCGACCGCGCCGCCCGCGGTTTGAAGCGCCAGTTCCCAGGACGCCGGCACCAGGAAAGTATCTGCATCAAGCCATAGACTTTTTCGGCAGGCATCCTTTAATTGGTCCAGATAATACGACAGGTGTACCCCATGCATTACTTTTTCTGGAACAGCAACAGCTTCTAATCCAGAAAATCGCCCCCAATATCCCGCCTGAATAAATGCCTCCCGGATTGCCTCCACGCGTTCCGGTCGTTCGGGATGTTGCGGGTGATAATGAGCTTCATGACCTTGAGGATAATAAAATGTAAACAATTCAGTCATGCCGGTTTTGTCGAGTCCATTTCCTGAATGCCTCCCGAATATGTCTCCAGGCCAATTGCACGAGATTTACATGATGGGATTCAATCGGATGGTTACTGTAACGTGCCTCGACAAACGAATCGGTGAGAACGCGTACATCCGGTTGAATCTCCTCCGGAAGTTTTTCATGAAGATCAGCCATATATTGATAGGGAGTTTCATGCTTTTTTCGTTCCAGACCGATTTCACTCCCTCTGCGCAGTAATGCCTGGTAATAGAAAAATATTTTATCCTGAGCTGAAAGATTACGCAGCCGGAAAAATCTCGGCCTGATCGATTTCTGCTGATAACCCATCACCTGACGTAACTGCCTGGCGCGCGCAGATACAGCCAGCCGCATGTTTGTTTGCAGATTACCCAACCTGGACAATAACCAGGAGATAAATTGCACTACCCACTTAATACCAGGAATATTCAACACCCGAATCAGCCATTCCCGATGCTGGCGAAGGTAATAGGAAAACGCCAGAAGTATCACGCTGATGAAAACTCCCCAGAACAGGATTGCCAGTATTAAATTCACCCAGGGATATTGGCTGGCGAGTCCTTCCAGCGATGGCGCCATTTCATCGGGAGTGAATGTGGGAGGTTCGACGATCGCTGGTGCCTGACCCATGCCAAAGGCGGACCCCAAGAGCACGTACAGCAGGGTTAAAAGGCTGAAAAAGATAAAATAGATCCATCCGATGAGATAGTTAACCAGAGAAACCAGCATCCGCAAAGTCGCTAATAATCCATAAGTGTAGGTTGTCGGCAAGACCAGTGAGACACCGACCAGCAAACTCAGGAATATCAGCGCATACAGCAACCATTTCTGGCTGAAGTTTCCAGACACGGGAATGTTTTCCCACAACCACCGCCCACGCAATAAGGCATATTGGTTAAATGCAAACAGGATGGCTGCCAGACCAAAATAAACCAGAACATTCAAGGTTGCTGCTTTTGTGCGCCCGGTTTCACCCAATAATTGACCCAGGTTAAGGCGCATCATCACCGTAAAGAAGACCAGGAATATTCCCATCCAGAATACCCGGTTTTGGATATTGAACTTCGCCTGTTTTCGATCAAGCTCCATTTCGCTGATCGATGTAAACAATACGTCTCTCGGCCTGGTTTGTAACTGATGGATATCTTCAGCAAAATTCCCACTAACTCCCCATATCAAAGCCAGGATGAATAACACTACCAGATACTCGATATCATTGAAAAAACTTAACCAGTTTGTTGGCCATTCAGCCAGATCTGCACTGAAGGTAGCACCACCTGGCACCAAATATAGAAAAATTCTGAGTAATACCCCCAGGACAACCCACTCAGCCAGGCGAAATAACCAGTATTCCCGCTCAACAAAGGCAACACTTTGCCGGTTGAGTACATGCCTGGCATACATGGCTTCCAGACTGGCAAGAAAAGCCAGCCAGGGGAAGTAGCCACCTGGCCATTCTGGATAGAAAATTTGCCCAACATTTTTGATGGTAATCGCCAGGCAAACCACCAATCCGGCTACCAGCAAATAACTGATGAGGTTGGCGATAAACTGGTTATAAAACAGATTTTCCTGAGCCTCGCCGGCGGCAGGGGTTTTCACGACCAGGTCTCCAATTCTGAAACTCTTTCAACGGAATACACCCGCACCCCGAAAAATTTCGCCCTGGAGCGGATGTTCTTTAAATTTGATACCGAACCACAAAAAATTAAAACAACCTGGACGCCTTTTTGGCGTAAACGGTAAAGCTCATCCAGGAGTTGGTCGTCGCCTTTTCCGGCAATCAGGACCAGTGTCGTCCCCCAGCCTAAAAAGCTGGTACTCTCGCGCAGCTTTTCTGTAATTGTTGGGCTGGTTGTCTTCTGAGCATACGCCAGTTGCTCTAAAATTTTTACCAGGTGCCCACGACCTTTATTTGGCAGTATTCTCGTCAACCGGGTGCCTGGTTCCCGGCTGGTTTCACCGTTGATCTGCAGACCGGTGATTATTTTGTGCTGGCTACACCAATTAGCAATGGAAGCAGCCACGATAATAGCCAGTTCTGTTACCTCCAGCTTATAACGGCTTTCAAATTCATCCTCATTGAGATTAAGCAGGATTTCGACCTGCAGGTCCACCGATGGCTCGAATTTTTTTACCTGTAATTTTCCAACAGCGGCGGTAGTTTTCCAGTCCACACGCCTCAGCGAATCGCCTACCTGATATCCGCGTTTACCCATCGGCCGCGCCGGGTCTTCAAAGATGGGCAGGGAATGTTTAATCGCACCTAATGGCGATCTTGAGGGGAGGGCAACACCTTTCAGAGGTATCACCTGCGGAAACACGGTGATGTAATCGGATGGAATTTGTCGCATATCATCGGGCCCCAGGCCGAGGATATCTGCGGTACGCGCCTGGAAGGGCCCAACCGGATAATACCCACGTTTACGTGGCTCAAGATGATAGCTTAGTGTGAACGAATCTTTTGGTCCAAGGGTATATACTTTGCGAATCGATCCCGCGAGGGATATTTCTAAGGGTAACGCTTCTTGAAATTGAACCCAAACCAGGGGTAACCAGCCGCGATTGTGGATACTTAACTCTGCGGATAAACTCTCGCCAATAAAGGCATGGGACGGGTAACGACGTTGGATTTGCAGATTTGCCAGCGACCTTTTGCTCCAGATTCTGCCAAGTACATATGCGCCGGTGAATAAATACAGAATCGAAAAAATAAACGAATCCCCCGCCAGGGCTGCAAGGAAGAAGATAAATAACAGGAAAATTATAAAGGCATCCAGCATCAGGATAATTTATTTTGAATTTCAAGGGGAACTTTCAGGAGGATGTCGCTGACTACCCCTTCTCGGGTCCGCCCGCGTAACTCGGCTTCGGGTTTCAAAATTAACCGGTGAGGTAATACCCGGGGAGCCAGTTTTTGAATATCATCCGGGATAACATGATCGCGGCCCTGTATGGCGGCATAGGCCTGGGAGGTCTTGAACAATGCCAGGCTGCCCCGTGGGCTGGCGCCTAACGCCAGGTCCGCATGTCCACGTGTGGCATTGATAATATCGATAATGTACTCCTGCAATTCGTCAGCAATATATGTATCCCATACTTCTTTTTGGATTTCTAGTAAAGGCTCCACATCCACCACGGCTCGAATATGGTTGATAGGATGTTCTCGTTGCAGGTTTTGGAGCAGGTGTTTTTCTTCCTGGGGAGAAGGATAACCCACAGACAACTTCATCAAGAAACGGTCCAATTGCGCTTCTGGTAATGGAAAGGTGCCTTCAAATTCAATCGGATTTTGTGTGGCGATGACCATAAAAGGTCTGGGCAGCTGGTGCGTAACACCATCCACGCTGACTTGCTGTTCTTGCATGGCCTCCAGAAGCGCGGATTGAGTTCGGGGGGTTGCCCGGTTAATTTCATCCGCCAGGAGAATATTGACAAATACGGGACCGGGTTGGAATTCGAAATGTTGTTTTTGCTGATTGAAGACCGACACGCCCGTGACATCGTTGGGTAATAAATCGGGTGTACATTGTAATCGTTTGAACTCGCCCCCCAGGCTGATCGCCAATGATCTTGCCAGCATGGTTTTTCCGAGACCAGGGACATCTTCGATCAGGACATGCCCCTCGCAGATCAAAGCTACAATCAATAATTCGATTGTTTCCCGTTTACCGACAATCACTCGCTCGATGTTCTCAATAATTCGCTGAACGTAAGCCTGGTTCATCCTGAGCTCCGGAACACTTCCGACCACTAGAAACTTTCATACCACAATCTGTTCTGATTGTACAACGAAATAAATCCAGCAATTGACATCTCCTATATTCTAAAACTCAAATAAAATAGAGGGGTGCAACTGCAAGGCGATGAATCCATCAGGATAATATCAGCCAGAGTCACCGCCATTAAGGAGAATCGATGACGGAATTAATTTTCCAGACGGATAGTTACGCCACACAATTTGAGGCACAGGTCACCCGGGTCGATGACGAAGTACATGCGATAACGCTTGATCGCACCACATTTTATCCAGGCGGAGGTGGGCAACCGGCTGATAAAGGTTGGTTAATCATCGATAAGATCCAATACCCTGTAGAAAAGGTGAAAAAACAAGGCGGGGATATTCATCATTTCTTACCCCCAGAAGCCCCACTCCCAGAAAAAGGCGCGATGATTTTGGGGGAAATCGACTGGCAACGCCGTTACCAGTTGATGCGCACCCACACTGCCATGCACATCTTATGCGGGGTAGTATTCC
>JAGUYX010000073.1 GCA_020061145.1 Anaerolineales bacterium
GATCAGTGATTATCGCGGCTTGTGGGGGCTTTATGCCCGCGACCCCATCGAAGGCGAAAATGCGCCGGCTGGACCACGTTACAACCGGGATGGGACAATCCGGTTCACCTGGATCGATCCGCCTGCCTGGGCAGGCCTGGAGAAGGTCCTGCCACCCGCGGATGAAGTCCGTCATACTGCCGCCAGGTTGGAGGCAATGGAAGCCGAAATCAGCCGAGAAGAGGCAGAAATTCAGGCCTTAAGTGAGCAATTGCATGATCTTTCTGTCGAGGCAACTGCGGTACAGACCCTCCCCCATTTACATTCTTTATTCACCGAAATTAACCAGCAAATAGATACCGGAACACTCCGCTACCGCCAGCTGCAAAAAGAACTCGTCAGCCTGGTAAATTTAAGAATTGCCCTGCGAAGACACCTGAACAGGCTGACAGAGGGAAAAAAAGCCCCACCAAAAGCGCATATTCAGCGCAGTATCCATCCTATGTCGCCAGAGACTTTACGCACCACCCGGATTGCAGAAGCCTGGGCGGCTTTGAGCATAGGTTTGTTGATGATCAGCCTGATCCTGATCTTATTGTTTGCCCGCCAATCATTGCTCTTTGGCATCTCGGCATTATTGGGCGGGTTTATTTTTGTTGAAGCTTTATTTCGTGGGACATTAAATCAACTGGTCTTCCGGTTTTCGACGATCGTGGCGGTGATTGCTGCCCTGGTTTTGTTATATGAATTCTTCTGGTGGATTATCGTGGCTGGAATCCTGGTTGCGGGAGCATATATCACCTGGGAAAACCTGCGTGAACTATGGGTTTAACGAGATTTCACCCACTCGCATTTTCGCCAGCCAACTCGTCCACTTCTCCTGGTCCCACCTTTGTTTCTTCACTTGCAGGTGTACCACGTCCATAAATCAGGTTGAATTCCGCCAGGCGCTCTACGTGCCAGTCTGTGATGGCGCCAGGCCGCATGCGCCATTTCCAATTTCCACTCGGGCGGCTGGGATAATTCATCCGCGCCCGATTATCCAGAACCAGAACATCCTGCAGTTGGGCAATGGCAATGGAAGCAACCGAAGACCAACCGGCGCGGATCAGATCCCAGGCGATGTCCTGCCCATCTCGCGCCAGGTAACGCCGTGCGTAATCACGCTCTTTTTCTTCCACCCGCTGGTACCAACCCACAACCGTATCATTGTCATGAGTGCCGGTATAGACCACACAGTTGGGTATGTAATTGTGGGGCAGGAATTCATTGGTTGCGTCATCGCTAAAGGCAAAGACCAGAATTTTCATACCGGGCAATCCCAGATCATCGCGCATTTCGATCACATCGGGAGTGATTTCCCCCAGATCTTCCGCGATAATCGGTAAATCACCCAGGGCTTTTTGCAGAACGAGTAAAAATTCCTTACCCGGACCGGCGACCCAACGACCTTTCACCGCAGTTTTTTCTTTCGCAGGAACTTCCCAGTAGCCAGCAAATCCGCGGAAATGATCCAGGCGTACGATATCTACCAGCTCCAGCACTGCTTTAAAACGGCTTATCCACCAGCGATACCCATTTCTTTGATGTTCCTCCCAGCGATAGAGTGGGTTTCCCCAAAGCTGTCCAGTCGGGGAGAAATAATCCGGCGGTACGCCGGCTACAACGGTGGGCTTTCCTCTGGCATCCATGAAGAACAGGTCGCGTTGTGCCCATACCTCGGCGCTGTCGTGAGCTACAAAAATCGGAATATCACCGATGATTTTAATATTTTTCTTCTGAGCATATTCGCGCACCCCTTGCCACTGCCGGAAGAATTCATACTGGAGAAAATTGTGTTTGAGGATTGCCTCGGCATAATCTTTCTGCGCTTTTTCCAGTGCAGCCGGTTGGCGATCGCGTAACGGTTTTTTCCAGCTAGGCCAGGGTGCGCCGCCATTGGAATCTTTCAATGCCATAAACAACGAATAATCCAGCAACCAATCCTGATTTTTTTCAACAAATTTATCGAATCCCTGGCGATATGCGGCTGGGGCGGAAGATTTAAAGCGTTCAAAAGCCCGGTTGAGTAGATCCAGCTTCCAGCCAATCACTGCGCCATAATCCACCTCTTCCACAGGGAAATTGGGCACTTCATCCAGGTTTGTCGGATCGAGCAAACCTTCATCGACTAACAGGTCCGGGCTGATCAGGTAGGGATTACCGGCGAAAGCTGAAAAACACTGATAGGGCGAATCACCATAGCCTGTGGGACCTAATGGTAAAACCTGCCAGAGAGTGCAACCGGTTTTTGCCAGGAAGTCCAGCCAGTGAAATACTTCCGGTCCTAAATCGCCAATCCCATACGGGCCGGGCAAACTGGTGGGGTGTAACAAAATGCCAGATGCACGTTCAAATTTCATTCGGCAACCTCCGGGTCTGGATAAAATCATTCCGACGGATATGCTGGGTTAGGAAATCAGCCTCAACCACATCTGTGGCGATTACCGCCCCAGCGTCAACGATGGTATTTTCTGGAACGAGGCTGTTTTTACCAATCATGGCAATTCGTTGGGGGATTTCTTCTTCCATTTTGCCAATATGCGCATTTTTACCAATCGTTACCCGCTTATCGAGGATGGAACACTCAACCACTGCACCGCTGCGGATATAAGTGTCGGTAAGTATCACAGAATCTCGGATAAAGGCTCCTGTTTCGACATGAACCCCCGGCGAGAGGATGGAATGTTCGATTTGGGCGTGCGGTTCGATCACACATCCTTCACAAATCAGGCTGTCGGCCACGCTGGCGCCTCCAGAAACATAAACAGGGGGGCGTTCTTCGGCGCGAGTGTGGATTACCCATGAGCGGTCATTCAGATCCAGGCTGGGGGGTGAAGCGAGCAAATCCATGTGCGCAGACCAGTACGAGTCGACTGTCCCTACGTCCATCCAATATCCTTCAAAGGGGAAAGCAAATACTCGTTTTTGTTCAGCCACCAGACGCGGCAGGATATCTTTCCCAAAATCATGGGTGGAATCTATACGGGTATGATCTTCCCATAACGCTCGATCCAAAACCTCACGGTTAAACAGGTAAACGCCCATATTCGCCATATTGGAGGGGGGATTGGGCGATTTCTCGATAAATTCTTTGATACGATAGTTCTCGTCGAAATGCATCACGCCGAATCGGCTTGCTTCATCCATAGGCACAGGGATGGCAGCGATGGTCAGTTCTGCTTCATTTTGTTGGTGAAACTCGATCATATTGCGATAGTTCATCCGGTAGATGTGATCACCGGAAAGGATCAAAACCAGATCCGGCTTGGTGCTTTTGATGAACAGGAAGTTTTGCTGAACAGCGTCTGCCGTCCCCAGATACCAATCGGAGCCGCCGCGCGCTTTGTAGGGCGAGTAAATGCGCACGCCGCCGGTGAAATCGCGGTTTAAATCCCAGGCGCCGCCGGACCCAATATGTTCGATCAGTGAATGAGGCCGGTATTGCGCCAGGATCATCACATCGAAAATCCCGGAATTGACACAATTCGATAGGGTGAAATCAATAATGCGGTACTTTCCTGCAAATGGAACAGCTGGTTTTGTTCTTTTCGCGGTTAAGGTACCCAAACGTGAACCTTCACCACCTGCCAGGATCACCGCTCTGGTTCTCATTTTGATTCTCCCAGATGTAAAACAGGCCGAAAGACATTAGACGCTTCACGACGGTTTTTGCTGAACCATTTTGTAATATAAACTGGCATATTGTCGGGCAGATTGTTTCCAGGAAAAATCCTGTTGCATGCCCCGGATTTGCATCGCCTGCCAGGCATCAGTAAGTGAGTAAACATGCAAGGCACGGCGGATCGCCCCTGCCAGCGCCTCTGGCGTAGCGCTTTGAAACAGAAACCCGGTACTCTGACCTGAGCGTGTGTAATCCTGAATGGTATCGCGCAATCCTCCGGTCTCCCTCGCAATCGGCAGGCATCCATACCGCATAGCGATCATTTGCACCAGACCGCAGGGTTCATACCGGGAGGGTATGAGGATCATATCGCTCCCTGCATATAATTTACGGCTGACACTCTTATCATACATGATTAACGCCCGTACGCGTTCAGGCAATAACTCCTGTAAACGCAAGGCGGCTTTTTCCAGATCAGGATGTCCGGTTCCTAATAATATCGCCTGCCAGGGTAGATGGGCGATCTGGAGTAAAGCATCCAGAGCCAGGTCCACTCCTTTTTGCTGATCAAACCGGGTGATCATCGTAATCAGCGGAAGGTTGACATCTTCAGCTAATCCATAGGTTTTTAGCAGATAATGTTTATTTTCGAGGCGCAGCGGGAGCGATTGAACCGAATATCGGGTGGGAATCTCTGCGTCTGTTTCCGGGTTCCAATAATCGGGGTCAATGCCGTTCAGGATGCCGGTAATTGTCTCGGTGCGAGTATTGAGAAACTCGCTCATACCTGCGCCAAATTCTGGAGTCAGGATTTCTTGCGCATAGCCAGGAGAGACAGCAACCAGTTGATCGGCGGTCAGCAGGCCAAGCGGTAAAGGAACATTTCGCGCCCAGGCGGGCAGCCGTTTGTCGGTGGTTGGGGGTAAGCCAAATTCATTCATCGCTAAACCTGCGCCTTCACCGTGGTAGGGAAGGTTATGAATGTTCAGCAATGAAGCTGTGCGTGCAAAAAAAGAATTTTTTGTTCGGTTGAGATAAAGCCAATAAATCGCCGGAGCGGTGTGCCAGTCATTGGCGTGGATCAAATCGGGCTGCCAACCTAATTTTTCTGTCGCCAGCAAGGAGGCAACGGATAAAAATGTGAATTTGCCGCCATCTTGCGCTGCATCAAACGAATATACTGTACGGCTGGAATTACGCACTGGTTCACCATCCACCAGATAATAAATCAGCCGGTTTTCAGGATGAATTTCATAAACCCGTGCAGGTAATTCTCCCGAACGTGTCGGGACATTGAACTCGCTCACCAGCCTGGGTTGGTACGTCTGGAGGTTCAGGAAAGGATAATTTGGGATAAACACACGAATATCCACCTCTGGCTGGTTATGACCTTCGGGCAATTGAGTCAGTGCACGCGGCAGGGCGTAGGCGACTTCTCCCAGTCCGCCAGCCGTGATCAATGGGCCAGCTTCGGCGGCAATGAAACACACCTTGATTTTACTTCCGGTCATTTTTGACTCCGGATTGGTGGTTGGTTTGGATCCATCAGGAACGGATTTAATTGTACTCGTATTTGTTTCAGAGACTGTGGATTACGATTGTTGCTTTTCTACTTATCTTCAATCCGGGTATGAACCA
>JAGUYX010000103.1 GCA_020061145.1 Anaerolineales bacterium
CAGTGGATCGCCGCCCGAATTTTTAATGATGCCGGTTCGGCTTCGGATTCTAATATCCACCTGGCTTTCCAATGGATTCTCGACCCGGATAACGACCCGCAAACCGACGACGCCCCGCAGATTGTCAACAACTCCTGGGGGGGCGCGATACCGGGTTGCGACTGGACCTTCGAGGCTGATGTGCAGATGTTGCGCCTGGCGGGAATCCTGCCGGTATTTGCCGCCGGAAATTACGGTCCGGATGCTGCCAGCGGCGCGAGCCCGGCGGTCTATCCGGACGCCTTCGCCGTGGGCTCCACCGACCTGAGCGGTGTGGTGGCGGCAGACAGCTCGCGAGGCCCTTCCACCTGTGACGCCAGTATATTTCCCGAGCTGGTAGCCCCCGGAGTATCTATCCGCTCCACCTATCCGGGTGGAACCTATGCCACCGCCAGCGGGACATCTCTGGCTGCGCCTCACGTCGCCGGAGGAGCTGCCTTACTGCTCAGCGCCTTTCCGGGGACGCCGCTCGAACAGCTCGAACAGGCCCTGCTGGTCTCCGCCCACGACCTCGGCCCTGCCGGGGCGGATAACGACTACGGGCAGGGCGGTCTGGATCTGCTGGCGGCCTACCGGTGGTTGGAGGTCAATTACACACCGCCTCCGCCGACAGCCACGCCGGCAGCCACGGTCACACCCCTGCCTATGTCCAGCCCAACTCCGCTGCCCACCCTGCCGCCAGCGCCCCGGTTTTATTATTTTCCCTACGCCGGTGCAGGAACTACCCTCCCCTGATGTTTTTCTGATACAATGTACCCTCACAGGCGGGTAAAATCAGCGAAAACCGCCTGATTATTTTGGGATTCTCAGGAGGAAGAATGCGCACTGAACGTGCTCTGCAGGTTTTGTTCTGGTTGCTCTGGCTGCTGGTTGCCTGTTCGCCGGCCCCCACTACGATAGAACCGGGGGAAAGCCCGGATTTCTCGGAAACCCCCACAACGGTGGTGGGCACAGTACCAACCTCGCCAGCTCCCGATACTCCTGCCCAACCCCAGGCTGCTGGTACCGGTACGCCGGAACCTGCCCCGGCGCATCCCTATGCCGGGTTGGCATTTACCAATGCGGAGGGTCTCTGGCTGGTGAATGAAGCTGGCGTGGCCGAATTGCTCCTGCCTCGCCAGCAGGCGATTCTCTCTCAGGATGGGCGTTATGTGGCTTATCTGGATGGCCCGCCGGATGGCAGCCAGCAGGATATTTACCTGCTCGACCGGCAAACCGGGGAAACCCGTAATTTGACCGCAACGCCCGACCGGAACGAAAATGCGCCGTTATTCTGGGAGGCCAACCCGGGCGTCCTGTTATTCGAATCTAAATCAATCGATGAACCCTTATTTGGCTTTGGACAACCTTCGATGGTGAACCTGGATGGGGGCGGTTACACTGTCCTGGATGAAACCGCCGCCGGGCCGATCTCCGCCGGGCAGGATGGGGCGACGCTTGCCTTTGGCTGTTGTGACGTTCCCGGGCAGATCTACCGCCTGGGGCAGGGCAGCAGTCCATTTTTCCCGGAAAGTTACGGGATATCTGCAGAGAAACTGTTTATGCCGGCGCTTTCCCCCGATGGGAACTCCCTGGCCTGGATTTTAAGCGGTCGCCAGCCGGGCACGGGCGAGATCACTATGGGAGTGGCTGTCTTCAATCTCCAGGAGCAGACCGGGAAATGGGTACATGGGTATACCCCGCAGGGCGGCACCGAGTTCAACGGCGCGCTTGCCTGGAGCCAGGATGGGCAGTTATTGGCTTATGTTAACCAGGGCGAAGTGGCCGGTCTGGGCCGTGCACCTGCCTTATGGTTGATCCGGGTCGATGGCAGCGGCGAAATGAACCTGGGCAGCGGGCACAATCCGGTGTGGAGTCCGCAAGGCGACCGGCTGGCTTTCAGCCTCACCCCGCAGGATTTCCAGGCGCAGCGCGTTTACGTCTACACCCCCTGGGATGAATCTGCCGTTGAAACTCCATTCCAGGGCGTCGTCGTGGCGTGGATCGAATAATCGTCCCAGCAAGCCGTTATTTCTCCTCTTTTCCTGACTCCGGGTTTTCTTCGTCCTTGCCGAACTTTTCCATACGTTCCGCCAGCTCGCGCAGGCGAGCATCCACGCGGGCATTGATCGTATCGGCCGGGAAGCGCCCATCTTCCTGGCGTTCCCCCGCCGGGATGCCGGTGAGTAGTTCGATGCCTTCATCCACTGTGGTCACCGTCCAGACGTGAAACTCGCCTTTTTCGATCGCCGTGCGTACTTCTTCCTTCAGCATCAGATTTTTAATATTGCTCGCCGGGATCAACACCCCCTGGTCGCCGGTCAGGCCTTTGATCTTGCACACCTCGTAGAAACCTTCGATTTTCTCATTCACCCCGCCGATCGCCTGAATTTCGCCACGCTGGTTGACCGAGCCGGTCACTGCAATACCCTGCCGGATCGACGCCCCAGATAATGCAGAAAGCAGGGCGTATAACTCGGCGCTGGACGCGCTATCGCCTTCCACGCCGGAATAGTTTTGCTCGAAAACCAGGCGTGCGGATAGGCTGAGGGGTTTATCCTGAGCATATTTTTCGGCCAGGTAACCGGAAAGGATCAGCACGCCTTTGGTATGGATCGGCCCGCCCAGCTCCGCCTCGCGTTCGATATCCACCACTCCTTCTTTGCCCAGGCTGATGCTGGCGGTGATCCGGCTGGGTTGTCCGAAGCGAATATCGCCCAACGAGATCACCGACAGTCCGTTGACTTCACCTACCCGCGCCCCGGTGACGGTGATCTTGATCGTATCGCGGGCAATCATCTCCTGGATGCGATCGCGAATCAGACCGGAGCGGTAATAGCGCCCTTCGATCGCCCGGTCAACATGCTTACGTCTCACCAGCTCGTCGCCATCCTGGGTGGCGTAATAACTGGCTTCACGGATCACATCCGACATGTTGCCAAAATGGGTGGTCAATTTTTCCTGGTCGTCTACCAGGCGGGAGGCGAATTCCACCACCCGCGCCAGGGCTTCCTGGTCCAGGTGGCGTAAACCATCGTAATTTACCAGGTTACACACAAAGGAAAGATAATTCTGGATATTTTCCTCATTGCGATCCATTTGTGTGTCGAAATCCGCCTTGACCTTGAACAGCTCGCGGAACGACTCGTCGTATCGCAGTAAAAGCTGGTACAGGTCGGGCCGGCCGATCAACACCACTTTCATATCCAATGGAATGGGTTCCGGGCGTAAAGTCTGGGTGGTCAACCCATAACGTTCAGTTACATCTTCGATCTCAATCTTCTGGTTTTCCAGGGCGCGCTTGAGGGCGTCCCAGGCAAACGGATTACGCAGCAATTCTTCCATGGGCAACACCAGGTAACCGCCGTTCGCCCGGTGTAACGCCCCGGCACGGATCAGGGTGAAATCGGTGACCAGCGCACCAAACACGGCTTCGTGTTCCACCCGCCCGATCAGGTTGTTGTAGGTGGGGTTCATCTCGACCACGACCGGCGCGCCTTCCTGCTCTCCATGATCTACCAGAAGATTGACGGCATACTTGCGGGTCGGGTCCTGGCGGGGACGCGGGCGCAGCATGTCCAGGGGGTTTTGCTCGTCTTCCTGGGTGCCGGTGAACTCATCCAGGTGGTCGAGCAAGTCGCTGCGCACATCTTCGAGAAACTGTGGGATTTCATCCAGGTCGCTGTATATTTCGTGTAACGCCTCAAAATGTTGGCGGATGGCATACTCCGCCACCTCCCGGTCCAGCTCCTCCAGGCGCTTACGTAATTCCCGGTCAAGATTTTGCGCTTTGCGCGTCGCTTCTTCCATCACGCCTTTGATCTTCTGCTGGCGGGCGGATAATTCTTCTTTTTCCTGTTCCGTTAACTTCAAGAATTCCTCTTCGGTGATTGGTCTGCCTTTTCTGCCGGGCACGGATAATAAACCCATCGGGGTAGGCTGCAACACAAACCCCTCCTGCTGAGCTTCCTGGTTCAGGTGGTCGAGCAAGTCCTGTTTTTTCTGTTGCACGGCATTGACCAGCTCTTCTTTATGGCGGGTATATTCTTCACTCTCGAACATTGCCTTCAGGTCCTGGATGGCAGATTTCACCATCGCCTCCATGTCTTTCCGAAACTTCCGCGCTCTGCCGGCAGGCAGGCAGATGGCATTGGGTTGCAGCCGGTCTTTAAAATTGTTGACATAAATCCAGTCATCCGGCACCGGCTTTTTACTGGCAAATTCGTGTAAATAACGTTCGGTGGCAGTGGTACGCCCGGAGCCAGGCACTCCGGAGACATAAATGTTGAAACCTTTGTTTTTGATATCCAGCCCAAAACGCAGCGCGCTGACCGCCCGATCCTGACCGATGATAATGTCCCGGGTGCCCACCTCGGCGCTGCTGCGGCAACCCAGCGTAGCAGGGTCGCAGATCCGGTAAACTTCCTGCAGAGTTAGCTCTTGTGCCATGCTTGCCTCCTGGAAAATCTTTTGGGTAACTGGGTTACATTGAGTTGTAGAGTTACACGATGTTGCTCCGCCGGGTGGAGTTTATTCACTTTCCGGGCGGTAAAATGCCGCCGACATATCGCCGACGAATTGGGGCAAATCCGGGTGTCCCAGCATCTGGCGTACAGCATGCGCCTCCCCGGTATGGAACCAATAATGGTAAATGTTCCGGTATAGAAGCGTGCCGGTGTTGATCGCCATGGGCTTTTCCCCAATGACCAGGGATCCGGCCAAAGTGTCTGTAGTCAGCATGTCCAGGAAATTATCTGCGGCGGCAGTGATTTTTCGCCAGGCAACCCACATCTCTTCCAGGGGAGGCGTACTGGCGGGTTTTCCGAACCCCACCAGGGCGTTGAGACCGGGCACCACTTCCTGCGCGCCGGTATTTACCAGCCAGTAGCGTTGCTCCTGGTCTGCCAGGTGCCCGACCATCCAGCTCAGGCAGTTCATCGGCGTCAGGCGTTTCACCGCGTCCTCCGGAGAGATGCCTGCCAGACAGCGCACAAATTCGCTGCGGGCAAAGCGCAGTTGCTGCACCAGGGGATGAACAGCCATACTCACTTTACCTTTCTACCGACCGGAACATCCGGGGTGAAGTTAACCAAACGGACTACCCGGCGCACACCCGAGTAGAATAAACGTTGAAAATGCCAGGCGATTTCATCCGGCGGCAAGAGCATATCGGTTTCCAGCCACCAGCACACGGTGCCCTGCAAAGCGCCGACGAAATACCCGGCCATCAGTTCAACTGGCGCCAGGAGCTGCGCCTGCCCTTCACCGCTTTCCAGGCGCATACGGATGTACGTGTTCACCCCCTGGATCAGCATCTGGCGCAATTGATCTGCCAGCCGAGGCGCTCCTTCGCCGGATAATGCCGCCCGGTAAAGCAGGTTATGGTCACGCACGTGTTGAAAGATCATCCGCATTTGCTCCTGCGCCTGACCGGAATCATTGTCGATGGCCGCATAGATTTGGCGTAACTGAATGGGATTTTGGGCGACCAGAGCCAGTTGTTCCTGCACATGAAAAGAAATCACCTCCAGCAGGAGGTCATCCTTATCGCGATAATGAAAGTAGAACGTGGCGCGAGAGAGCTCGGCAACCGCTACCAGCTCCTCGACGGTGATACTCTCGTAAGTTTTTTCATCTAACAGTTGAATCAGGGCGGCGCGCAGGGCTGCCCGCGTACGTTTGGCCCGGCGGTCGGTTTTGCGAGGGGTGTTCGCCATAAACAGATTATACTCTCCTCAACAAAGCGTACCATCCTATACCAGAAATAAAAATATTAATCAAACTTTTATACACTGTCTAAATTATTTGCGTATAATAACCTGATAACAGGCAATTTTTGGTAGACAGTTTTTTTCGGAGTTTCCTTTTGTGACGACCTTTTTGTCCATGTCCAGCCAGCTGCGTACCGACTCTCAATTTCAGGCCTCCCCCCCTTTGATCCAGTTGCGGGGTGTGGAAAAGGTATACCGCACGCCTGCCGGAGACTTCCGCGCCCTGAAGGATATCCACCTGGATATTCGACCGGGCGAATTTGTTGCCCTCAGCGGTCCCTCCGGCGCCGGGAAAACCACCCTGGTAAATATGCTCAGCGGGATCGACCGGCTGACATCCGGTGAATTACGGGTGGATGGCGTTGAAATCCATAAACTTTCCACCGACCAGCGTGCCGATTGGCGGGGACGGAACCTGGGTCTGATCTTCCAGTTCTTTTTCCTGATGCCCGGCCTGTCTTTACTGGACAATGTGATGCTGCCTATGGACTTGAATGGCAATTTTCACCCGCAAAAGAGCCGGCAGCGCGCCATGCAGCTTCTGGAGCAGGTTGGCCTGGCGGAACACGCCGGCAAGTTGCCTTCCGCAATTTCCGGTGGGCAGCAACAGCGCGTGGCGATTGCCCGCGCCCTGGCGAATGACCCGCCGATTATCCTGGCGGATGAACCTACCGGGCGGTTAGATTCCAAAACTGCCGAAACCATCTTCCAGATATTCATCGAGTTAAACCGGCAGGGAAAGACGATCTTTATGGTCACCCATGATCAATCTCTGGCCCGGCGGGTAGGCCGTACCATCCTGCTGCGGGATGGCGAAATCCTGGGAGAAGAATAGGTCAAAATTGTTTGACCGTACGACAAAATCGGGCGGGAAAATTTGCAGATGAACCACAACCCTGAACCGTTGATCGTCATGCAGGACATCTCCAAGGTTTTTAAGACTCCGGCAGGCAATTTCATCGCCCTGGAGCGGGTAAATGCCACCTTCTATCGGGGAGAATTTGTCAGCGTGCAGGGGCGTTCGGGCAGTGGAAAATCCACCCTGGTGAATATGGTCACCGGCATCGACCGCCCCACGACCGGTACGGTCTGCGTGGAGGGGATATGCATCCAGGAGCTGAGCGAATCGCGTATGTCCGCCTGGCGTGGACGTAACCTGGGAATCGTTTTCCAGTTCTTTCAATTGCTGCCCATGCTCACCGTGCTGGAGAACGTGATGCTGCCCATGGATTTTTGCAACCAGTACTCCGTCCAGGAACGGCCGGAGCGCGCCCTGGCCTTATTAAAGCTGGCAGGCGTGGAGCAATACGCCGATATGTATCCGGCGGCTATCTCCGGCGGGCAGCAGCAATCAGTCGCAATCGCCCGCGCCCTGGCGAACGACCCGCCGATAATCGTGGCCGATGAGCCGACCGGAAATCTGGATACCCGGACCGCAGAAGGGGTGTTTGAGCTGTTTCGCGGGCTGGTAACTCAGGGGAAAACCATCCTGATGGTCACCCATGATGAGGAACTGGCCGGCCGCACCGACCGGATGTTACACCTGGAGGATGGCCGCCTGATCAATGACCATCCTGGCAACACCGGAATCCATACGCTGAAGCAGGAAAGCACCGGGTAGTCATCAAAATGCTCCAACGCCCCCGTTTTCACAAATTGTTCTCCGACCTGTGGAGCAACCGCACCCGTTCTTTACTGGTGGTGGCTTCGATCACGGTCGGGCTGGTGGCGTTGGGCATTATTGCCATCATGTATGCAGTCACCTCCGCTGATATGCGCCTCGGTTTTTTGGAGGCGCAGCCGGCCAACGTCCAGATTCAGGGTGGGCCGTTCAACCAGGATGTGATCCGGCATGTTGGCAGGTTACCCGGTGTGGCGCAGGTTGAGGCGACACAGGTATTTACCTTGCGTCTGCAAACCTCACCCGGTGAATGGGCGCCGGTGCAGGTGCGTATATTCCCGGCGGATGGCTCTACCCGGCTCAACCGGGTCGTCCCCCTGGCAGGCGCCTGGCCTCCCGCAGATCGGCAGATTGTCCTGGAACAATACAAATTCGATGAAGCCAATACCCCCCTGGGTGGGGATTTGCTCGTCGAATTACCGGGCGGCAAGACCCGCACCCTGACCCTGGCCGGAATGGTCAACGATCAAACGGTGGGCGCCTATGATACCGGGCCGGGTTTTTTCCTGGCGCCAATCCAGGGTTATGTCACAGCGGATACCGCCGAATGGCTGGGCGCTTATTCCCCCGGCTGGTACAACACGCTCTATTTCACCATCCAGGGCGACCAGACCGACCTCCAGCAAATCAATCTTGTGGCCGAGCAGGTGCGCGCCGACCTGGAAGGAAACGGCCTGCAGATTGCCAGTCTGATCAGCCGCCGGTCGGACGATCACCCTAACCGGGTCTTTGTCGATGCCCTGATCGGTGTGCTGGTGCTGCTGGGCTTTTTGACCTTGTTTTTAAGCGGTTTTTTGATCACCAATACCTTGCAGGCATTGATGAAGCAACAGGTGCAACAGATCGGCATTATGAAAAGCCTGGGAGCACGGCGCAACCAGATTGTCGCCCTGTACCTGAGTTTAATCTTTATTTATGGCCTGGTCGCCGCGTTAATCTCCCTGCCGCTTGCCGGTCAGGTGGCTTTCCAGCGGGTTGGAGATCTGGCGAGCGAGATCAATTTTATCTTCCGCGGTCCCCGGCTGATCCCCTGGGCTTTAACCCTGCAGGCAGCGCTGGCCTTTTTGGCGCCAATCCTGGCTGGACTGCTGCCGATCATCCAGGGTTCGCGCATCAGCGTCCAGCAGGCGCTCAGCGGAGAGACGCAAACTCAACTAAATCCCGGCAAGCCTGGCCGCCTGCGCCGGAATCCCGGGCCACCGGGCGGCTGGTGGGCGCGACAGATCCGTCAGGCATCCCGGTTTCCCCGCCCGCTGCTCATTTCGTTACGCAACACGTTCCGCCATAAAGCGCGCATGGTATTAACCCTGATCACGCTATCCCTGGGAGGCGCAATTTTCATCGCCTCATTTAATGTCCAGGTATCTTTGGATCAGTATGTCGAACGGGTGGGGCGTTATTTCCTGGCTGATGTCAACCTGACCCTGGGGCGAGATTATCGCCTGGAACGAGTGAAACAGGCGCTGGCGGAAATACCGGGGATCACCCATATTGAGCCCTGGATGACCACCAATGCCGATATTCTCCTGCCCGGCAGCCAGCGGGTAGAGACTGCGCAGGTGCTGGCGCCTCCTGCCGGCAGCGAACTGGTGGATCCCATCCTGCTATCAGGTCGCTGGATTATACCCGGCGACCAGAACGCAATCGCGGTGAATGAACGGTTTACCCGCCTGTTTCCCGAATTAAAACCCGGCGACCGGATAACCCTGAGAATCGAGGAGCAAGACCACGAATTTGTCGTGGTAGGCATTTACCAGCTGGTGGGCGATAGCGCCGGTTTTATTGCCTACGGCGCATATGAGCATTTCGCCGAATTGATGAACCGCACTCAGCGCGCCCAGCTTTTCCGTATCTCCACCGGGCGGAGCGACATGTCTCGCTCTGACCAGGAAGCCCTCGGCAGGGAGATCGAATCGGCGTTGAAGGCCAACGGTATGGAGATCAACGATATCGAACCCGGCGCCGCGCTGAGCGCGATGGCTTCGGATGGTTTTTCCATCCTGACCGCAATCCTGCTCTTCCTGGCAATCTTGACCGCGTTGGTGGGCAGCATCGGTCTGGCGGGGACGATGAGTATGAATGTGATGGAACGCACCCGCGAGATCGGGGTGATGCGCGCCATTGGCGCCACAGACTCCATTCTGATGCGTTTGGTAATTTCCGAAGGCCTGTTGATTGGCCTGCTTTCCTGGATGGTGGGCTCCCTGCTGGCCTTCCCGATCAGCAAGGCGCTCTCGGATAGCATCAGCCAGGCGATTTTTGGCGCTCCGTCCACATTTGGCGCCACACCCACTGGATTTTTTATCTGGCTGGCCGCAGTGATCGTACTTTCGGTACTGGCCAGCGTCTTACCGGCGCGCAGCGCCTCGCGCCTGACCATCCGCGAAGTTCTGGCTTACGAATAACGACAATAATCCAACCAACTCACACAATTTCCGCCACCCGGGTAGAGGAAAACTAGCATGCAGACCCATCTGAAAAAACACACAACACGTCTCTATATCTTCTTACTCTTTGCCACCCTGGCGCTGGCCGGCTGTGACAGCCTGCCGTTAGGAGGCGCAGCCTCGCCCACCCCGATCGTTGTCCCGGTGGTCACACCCGGTGATACGCTGACAATCGAAGGGCGCCTGGTCCCTGTCCGCGATGCCTGGCTCAGCTTCGAGCAAGCCGGTATCCTGGCAGCCGCGGAAGTAGAAGCAGGCGACGAGGTGCAGACCGGAGATGTCCTGGCGCGCCTGGCCGATCGCCAGCAATTAACCAGCCTGGTCCAGGCCGCTGAGCTGGAAGTACAGCGCGCTGAACAGGCGATCGAAAACCTCAACGAGCAGGCAGATCTGCGCAAACAACAGACTATTCGGGATAGATTGGCCGCCGAGCGAGCTTTACTCGAAGCCGAACAGGCATTGGACGACCTGGATACGCCAGCCTTCCAGGATGAGCTGGATGAAGCCTGGGAGCGTATTCAGGAAGAACAAGATAATCTGGAAAATGCGCAGGAAGCCTTCGAGCGGGTCAGCGGGCTTTCCGAAGATAATTCCACCCGCCAGAACGCCGAAGACGATCTGGACGAAGCGCAACAGGTTTATAACGACGCCACGCGGGATTACGCCCGGTTGCAGAGCGATTTACAGCAAGCTCAGGCGGATGTAGATCTGGCTCGCGCCAATCTGGCTGAGGCACAGCGCCTGGAAGAGGCCTGGGCGAATGGGGTCGACCCGGACGAATTATCCCTGGCGGAGAAAAACCTGGCTGCCGCTCAGGCCAATCTGGAGTCTATTCAGGAACAGCTCGCCCTGCGCAGCCTGGTCGCTCCATTTGCCGCCATGGTAACCGAGGTGCGCCTGATCCCGGGGGAAGCGGTGACAGCCTACTCACCATTGATTCAACTGGCGGATTTTAGCGAGTGGTTTGTGGAGACCACCGGCCTGACCGAAATTGACCTGACCCAGATCAACCTGGATCAGCCCGTTACGGTGGCGGCCGATGCCCTGCCGGATGTGGAATTAACCGGAGAGATTGTATCGGTGTCGCCGGTTTACACGGAAAAAGCCGGGGATGTGCTTTACGAGGTGCGCATCCGCCTGACAGAGACCGTCCCCGAATTACGCTGGGGTATGACGGTGGAGGTCAGTTTCAAGCGGAAGTAAGGCTGCGATAGACCAGCGAAATTCCCGCCCAACCGAAAAAGCCGCCCACGAAAACAAATCCCATCACCAGCGCCGCAGGGCTGAATGCCGGCGTCAGGTAGCGGGTGATGCTGATTTCACCGTTGGCAGATAGAGTGACCAGATAATCCAGCCGTTCCATTCCCCGGCAGAAGGTGAAGCTCACCGTTCCACCATTGGTCGCCCGGACCTCCGGTAAGTCCGCGTTTTCGGGGCAATCACCGGGCTGGTAACCGCCTGGCTCCACCGAAGTTTCAGGCACCTCCCGCCAATGGCACACCAGCCAGTCCAGGCAGGCATAACCATAGATTTTTCCAGACACGGATTGGAAAGTAAATTCCCCTCCGTAATATCCCAGACGTGCCTCAGGCCTCAGGTGTACAACCGGTTCCGGCGGCGAGGGTAAGATCCAAGTCGCCTGGGGAGGGGGAAAAAGCATCACCAGCCAGGCCAGCCCGCCTCCGGCAATCATGCCGATAAGCGTAACCAGAATGCGACCGAGCCATGGTGCGAGAGGGGTATCCCTTGAGACCAGTCCGGAGACCACCCCGCTGACCAACCCGAAGCCCAGGCCTGCCAACCCGCCAACCAGCAGGCTGCCCAGTCGACCATACCCCAGACCCAATCCCAGGAACAGATACGCAAACACGCCAAAGAAAAACCCGTTAAACACCAATGGAAAACGCAAGGGGTGCAACGGGAGTTGGGGAGTTTGCCAGTGAGGCCAGAATCTGGCATTCATAGATGGTTTTTTTTGCCTCAGCCTTTCAACGCGCCGGCCATTAATCCACGCAGAAAATAATTACCCAGAAAGATGTAAACCAGCAGGGTGGGCAGCGCCGCCAGGAAAGAGCCGGCCATCTGCACATTCCAGGCAATAATCTGGCTGCCAGCCATATTGTTCAGCGCCACTGTCACCGGCCAGGTTTGCTGGGAGGTGAGCACCACGGCGAATAAAAAGTCGTTCCAGGCCGACGTAAACTGCCAGATCAGCACCACCACAAAAGCCGGCAGGGAGATCGGCAGCAGGATATACCAGTAAGAGCGCAACATGCCCGCGCCATCGATCCGCGATGCTTCCAACAATTCACCCGGAATGGTGGCGTAATAGTTATAAAAGGTCAGGGTGGTGATGGGTAGTCCGTAAATCACATGCGTCAACACCAACCCGGAAATCGTGCCATACAGGCCGATATTGCGCATGAATTCCACCAGAGGGATCAAAATGGACTGGTAGGGGATGAACATACCGAACAGAATTAACGGGAAGATCACATTCGAGCCGCGAAATCGGTATTTGGAAAGCACGTAACCGTTGATGGAACCCAGGATCGAAGAAATAATCGCCGCAGGAACAACCATGCGCACACTGTTCCACATATGCGGGGAAAGTTTATCAAAGGCCTCGATAAAATTATCCAGCTTGATACCGGACGGCAAATCCCACATGGTGCGCAGGCTGACTTCTTCAAAACCTTTGAACCCTGTGACCAGCATGATATACATGGGCACCAGGAAGAATACCGCCGCCAGAAAGAGGGGGATGTACAGCAGGTGTTTGCGTTCCAGGGCGAGTTTCATAGCTGGTTCTCCTGGCGTAGCGTGTAGATCAGGTAGGGGATGATCAGCACCGCCACGCTGATCAGGAGCAGGATGCCAATCGCCGCTCCCCGCCCGAAGAAATAACCGTCGAAGGTAGTCTGCCACATATATATCGCCGGCACATCCAGCGGCAGTTGTTTGCCGACCACCGCCACGATGAGGTCGAATACCTTAAGCGAAATATGTCCCAGGATGATCAAGGCGCTGAGCGTCACCGGCCACAACATGGGCAACACAATATGCCGGTAGATTTGTGGTTCGCTGGCGCCATCCACGCGCGCCGCCTCGCGTAATTCGTGCGGGATGCCGCGCAAACCGCCGATATACATCGCCATCACATATCCGGACATTTGCCAGATGGCGGCCAGGGCAATCGACGCGATACCCCAGTTCGGGGTGGTATACCAGCGGTTGATCAGGAAATCCAACCCCATATTATCGAAAAGCAGGTTCAGGCCGCTCATGCGGGAGCCCATCGCCGGGTTCATCAACCAGCGCCAGACCACGCCGGTGACGATGAAGGAGATTGCCATGGGGAACAGGTATAAAGAGCGGAAGAAACTTTCGCCGCGTAATCCCTGGTCAAGCAAAATCGCCAGAGTCAAGCCGAATATTAACGATCCGCCGACAAACACCACGGTAAAAATCACCGTATTGCGTATATCGATGATAAAACGCGGGTCATTGAACAGCAGGTTTTTGAAATTGTCCAGACCGACAAAGGAGTAATCCGGGAGCAGACCTTTCCAGGCGCTGACCGAAACCCGGGTAGACCACAAAATAAACCCGTACACGAAAATGGCGATCGCCAGCATCGACGGGGTGACAATTGCCAGGGATAAAAGGCGTTCTCCGCGACTGATCATGCGATCTCCTCCACCACCAAAATTATGAAGAAACTCCCTTC
>JAGUYX010000137.1 GCA_020061145.1 Anaerolineales bacterium
CAATGGAGGAGATTGCTTCGACCTGCACAAAACGCAGGTCTCGCAATGACAGAATCTGCCGTCATCCTGAAGGAGGCGCTTTTTGCCGGCTGAAGGATCTCTGTGGCCTTTCCTCCCCGCGTGACTAACAAAACTGTAAATCTACTTCGCGTTTTTGCCTGTTCCAAATGCGCCAATTATTCATATAATCACGACATAGGTTGTCTGATTTGTCTTATTCAACTATGTGAAGGAGGTCAGGAATGCGTAGGTCACAAAAGCTCTTGATCGTACTGGTATTGGTGATGCTTTTGCTCACCATTCCAGCTACGGTCCTGGCGCGTAAGAATGTGTGGAAAGCGCGCTTATCCTTTGCCAACGAACTGCACGAAGTGGTTGGCTCAACTGCGGTGGGGTCGATTGTCTTTGTCACCAACCCGGATGGAAGTCTGGCTTTCCAGATGCAGGTACGCGGTCTGAGCGGGCCGGCTTCCGGCGCCCATATTCACGGTCCTGCGGATGCGAGCACCAATGCCCCGGTCGTACTGACCCTGTGCGGCAGCCCCGCGCCGGCCGCCGTCGCCACCTGCACCACGGACGCGGATGGCACAATGTACGTCGAAGGTGTGATCGATTCCGGTTTGGTGGCCGCCTGGGGATTGCCAGGCCGCGACCTGTTCGAGTGGATGAACACCGGTATGGCTTATGTCAATGCGCATACCGCCCTTAACCCGGCTGGCGAGGCGCGGGGACAGATCAACCCGCAATAATCTGTAAAACCAGATACACAATCCCGCCGGCTGGAAGATGCCGGCGGGTTATTGATCAACCGGATGTGGGATTAGCTGCGCCGGACCAGCCATAGCACCCGGATATCCACATGGAGCAGGCCTGGCCAGGCGCATCCAGCCAGGCCCACCCTGCGGCAGGTTGATTTCCGGGCTTAGCGAAGACAGTCTCCACGAGGGTGCCGTCCGGCGCAAAGACGTGCACGCTCATCGCCACGCCCAGCCGGGTCGAGCCGGCATCCTGGCCAACCACAGATTTATTAGCTGGACTGTCGACGACATCGAAAGTCGTTCCATCCATGCTCCAGGCCGGGCCAAATTCGCTTGAGTCGGGTCATATCCATCGGCAAAGGCAACGTTGAGGGGTCGGGCGAACAGCAACCGTGGAATTTTGCCGCCGTCGGCAATCCCGAAATCAAGGGCAAGATCCGCCTGGAAGCCGAAAAGGTGGAAAGCGGCTTCTACCACCGGCGCGCCCCCCAAAGCTGGCTGGAAGACCTGCTGCCCTTCGCCACCGACGAGCACAAACCCTGCCTCGAACGCGCTCCCTGGCTGATTGTGATCTTCGAGCAGAAATATTCAACCGGTGAGCAAGGGGAGATTAATAAACATGATTACACTCGCGAAGCGGTGGGCCTCGCCACGGGTATGCTGATCACCACGGTACATCAGGCCGGCTTGGCGAGCCTGACCACACCCCCGGCCCGCTGGAGTTTCTTAACGAAGGGCTGGGGCGACCCGCTCATGAACGCGCCATCCTGATCCTGGTGGTGGGTTATCCGGAAAAAGGCGTGCTGGTGCCGGATATCCGGCGCAAACCCCTGGATGAAATTGCGTTTTTTTTATAACCCGAATCACCCCTTGACTGGCATTTTTCTTGCATTAAATGTTTGCTGACCACACAGTTTTCTGGTTTTCACCCCGTTTCGTAGTAAAATGAGCAGCGCCGATTGAATATTTAATCTTAAATAGCCAACAATTTTGTTTGGACAGGTTAACCACACTTTTGGTACACTTCTACCGGAAAGAACCTCATGCCCCTGACCATCCATAACCACCACGCCTACACCTGCAGCACCTGGCTGTTGAATGATCCCCATATTTTCCCCTATCTCGAACAATTAAAGAATCATCACCCGGATACGCATACGCACAGCGTGCGGGTAGGGTTGCTGGCGCTGGATCTGGGCCTGGAAAACGGTCTGGAGGAGGACGACCTGAGCGTATTGGGTGCGGCGGGTTTGCTGCATGATATCGGCAAAATCCATATTTCCGCGCGGCTGCTTTCCAAGCGGGAACGGCTGGAAGCGCACGAACGGGAAATACTGCGCGATCATTCCCGCCTGGGCTGCGAGATTTTGCGAAATTTCCACCTGCCCGAAGTGCCCCAGATTGTGGCGGCGCACCACGCCTATGGCAATCATCCTGTGCCCAACCTGGACTATTACATTCCGATCACCGGCGCGGAGGGGGAGAGTCTGCGCCCCGGCGACGCCCGCCTGGATATGATGGCGCAAATCGTGGCCGCCGCCGATATGTGCGACGCGCTGCTGCATCGCCGGGCATACAAAAACGCCTATACCGGCATAGAAACGGCTGCCGCCATGCAGGTGCAGTACCGCGGGGATTCCCGTTATCTGCGCCAGCTGGAGCGGCGATACACCAGCGGCTTTGCCTGGGCCTGACCGGATCCGCACTTCCAGGGGAAATTATCTCCTCGGTCTGGTTTAAGGGCAAACTGCCTGGTTGTAAGGGGGTAAATCCTCATCCGCCTGATGTTTTTGTTAATCCACTTCGCCGCTATTTTCAGTAAAATATAATTCGAGGATCACGCGTTTTTCCCAGCAACCGGCGTATTTGTTCGCCGGGAATCACAAGTTCATAAAAGCGGAGGTAAAAGATGTCCCAGCAATGGAAGCGTTTTAATGCGGTACTGTTGGCGCTGGTAATCATCCTGCCACTGGTACTGCCACAAACCGGCGCGATTGCCGGTCATCAACCCCCCAAACCCAAAATTGCCCTCTGGCTCACCCTGCTGCATAACAACGACGGTGAGTCAGATTTAATTAACCTGGGCAGTGGCCTGGAAGATTTCGGCGGGGTGGCACGGTTTAAGACCCTGGTAGACCGGGAAAAACATGCCGCGGTGACAGGCAAGATGCCGTTGGGCATCCCCGCCAAACGCGGCGCTTTAATGTTGTCGTCCGGGGATAATTTCCTGGCCGGCCCGGAGTTCAACGCCAGCCTGGCGAAAGGCGTGCCCTACTACGACACCATCGCCATGGATCTGATCGGTTATCACGCGGTCGCCATCGGCAATCACGATTTTGACTTCGGCCCTGAAGTGCTGGCGAGTTTTATCCAGGGTTACGAGCGCACCCAGCCCCCCTACCTCTCCAGCAACCTGGTTTTTGCCGGAGAACCCCTGCTCCAGGCGCTGGAGGATGAAGGTCGTATTGCAGCCAGCACAGTCGTCCGCTTCGGGCGCAACTTCGTTGGCATTATCGGCGCCACCACCCCGGCGTTACGCTTTATCTCCAGCCCACGCAACGTGGAAGTTCTCGACGATGTCGCCGGTGCGATCCAGGCCGAAGTGGACATGCTGGAAGGGCGCGGGGTGAAGGTGATTGTGCTCATCAGCCACCTGCAGAGTATCGAAGAAGACCTGGCGCTGGCCCCCATGCTGGATGGCGTGGATGTGATGATCGCCGGCGGCGGCGACGAAGTGCTGGCGAACCCGGGCGATCTGCTGGTGCCGGGGGATGAAACCCGGGTGTATGGCTCGTACCCGATGTGGGCGACCGATATGGACGGCACGGCGGTGCCGGTAGTGACCACTGCGGGCAGTTATGCCTACCTGGGCAAACTGGTCGCCGGTTTTGACCGCAACGGCGAGCTGCTGCTGATCGATGAAAGCAGCAGCGGCCCCTTGCGTGTGGCCGGCGGGGACAACCCGGATGCGGTCGCGCCGGACGCTGAAATGCAGGCGCGGGTGGTGGATCCGGTGCTGGAATATGTCACCGATCTGGCAGCCAATGTGATCGGCAGCAGCGAGGTAGCCCTGAATGGCGTCCGCTCGCCGGGCGTGCGCACCATGGAAACCAACCTGGGTAACCTGACTGCCGATTCACTCCTCTGGCAGGCGACCCAACTGGCGGCAAGTTTTGGCATCACACCGCCGGATGTAGCCCTGCAAAACGGCGGCGGCATCCGCAATAACAACGTCATCCCTGCCGGGCCGATCACCGAGCTGGATACCTTCAGCATCCTGCCATTCGCCAATTTTGTCAGTGTACTGGAGAATATTCCGCGTGCCCAGTTCAAAGAAATCCTGGAAAACGCCGTCTCGCGGGTCGAGTTCGTGGATGGGCGGTTTGCCCAGATAGCCGGTTTCAGCTTTATGTATGACCCGGCGGGCACTGCCCAGGTGCTGGACGCGGACGGCAATGTCGTCACCCCGGGGACCCGGGTGGTGTGGGCTGCCCTGGATGACGGCACGGTTTTGATCGATAGCGGGGCGGTGGTGGATGGCCCGCCGTTGAGCGTGGCGACCATCGATTTCCTGGCGCGGGGCGGGGATCAATATCCCTTCCGTGGCGCGCCGTTCACCACCCTGGGCGTCACCTACCAGTTGGCGCTGCGGAATTACATCCAGACCGGGCTGAGCGGGCTGATTTCGGCTGCAGATTATCCGGAGGGCGGCGAAGGCCGGATCAGCACGGTGCCGTAAGCTTTCTCCTGAGGGTTTCTGCCCCCGCCAAACACCGTTCAAGGGCGGACACCCGACCTGAAATTTGGAGGATTTGGGTGTTCGGGACTGTGAAACAGCCCCCGAACACCCAAAAAACCTCTTTTTTTACGACAGGTGGGAAGAAATGGCCATTTTCTTCCCACCTGTCCGCTCCTGAGCCAAACACCGGCGGGGGCTTTTCTTTGGGGGCTGAATGGATTAAATTCCCGAATATGATCTGGTATATTATAATTATTCCCACCAGCACACCGTCTGCTTACCGCAAATGTGAGTCGAGCGGGTGAAATGGAAAGCAAAATTCGCGTCTTACTCGTGACCGAAATCAATTTAATGGGCAATGTCATCGCAGATGTGCTTTCGGATGAACCGGACATCGAGGTGGTTGCCACAGTCTCCACCAGCCAGGAAGCCCTGGCCTGCATACAAGAAAAAACGGTTGATATCGCTCTGGTCAGCACACGCCTGCCGAACAATGGCGCTTTGCAATTAACCAGCGCCATTACGGAGAACAACCCGGCGACCAAGGTGCTCGCCCTGGGGGTGACCGAAAACAAAGAGCGCATTCTGCAATTTGTGGAAGCGGGCGCCTGCGGTTATATTCGCCGGGACGATACCGTGGATGACCTGCTCGAAAGTATCCGCGCCGCCAGGGATAACCGCGCCCAGGTTTCGCCCAGAATTGCGGCGGCGCTGATGGAGCGCGTGGCCGAGCTGACCGATCTGCTCTCCCGCTACCAGAACGGGTTGAAATCCGAATTTGGGGCATTGACGCCGCGGGAAATGGAAGTCCTCGAGCTGGTGGGTCAGGGATATTCCAACCAGGAAATCGCCGGGCACCTGTTTATCGAGGTCGGCACGGTAAAAAATCATGTCCATTCCATATTAAAGAAGCTGGATGTCAGCAGCCGGGAAGAAGCGGCGGCGTATCTGGCGGTTTTGCGGCAACGCTCCTCGGTAAAAACCGCGACACCGATTGAGGTTTAATCCACCTGAGTCGATATATATCCCAAAATATATCTCCTCCATGGCGGCGATATATGGTCAGCGCCGCCGGTTTGGTTTAAGGTTAATCAGGCTCGCTGGCGTAGTTTGGGAGGAGGTGAGGTTTGCATGGAAGTTCAGCGGATCGTGCTGGCGCATGACGTGACCTTCTTACGCAGCACGTTACGTCGCCTGATCGACAAAACCGAACATTTGCAGGTGGTTGCCGAGGTAAACCGGCTTTCAGAGGTGCCTAAAGCGCTGGAAACCACGCGGGCTACCTGGTTGTTGCTCACCCTGCCGGAGGATGGGGAATTGCCGGTGAGCATTCTGGATGCCATGGAACATTTTCCTCACCTGCGCGTGCTGGCTGTCGCCAAGGATGGCAGCCAGTTGCGGGTAGAGTGGTTGGAACGCCGCGACCGGGAGACCAGCCACCTCAGCGTGCAGGATTTTATGGATATTTTTGACGCCAATACTCCCCATTAATGGATCGATTGTTACACTCTGGCTTCCTGGGCCAGCCTCCGTCTGGCTGCACGCAGGATCCCCGTAGCGACAACCGCCTGGAACTGCCCAATCGTCACAGGGATCCTTCAGCCGGCAAAAAGCGCCTCCTTCAGGATGACGGCAGATTCTGTC
>JAGUYX010000086.1 GCA_020061145.1 Anaerolineales bacterium
CATCAAAGTCGAGGTATTCAGCCTGAGTGTCGCGGGAGTGATGATCCTGCTATATGCATTATCTTTGGTTTTTAGCTTTCGTACCATTTCTCCGGTAGCCACCGAAAAAAGTGCACATGCTTCTCACGCTCCCGCCTGGTCGCTACGCACATCACTGACTGTGCTTGGACTGGCTACACTCGGAGTTGTGGTATCTAGTGAGTTATTGGTCGGAGCTGTGGAACCCGTGGTAACCCAACTTGGAGTTTCGGAATTTTTCCTGGGGATAATTCTGGTTCCCCTCATCGGTAATGTTGCGGAGCATTTGGTGGCAGTCGAAGTCGCAGTTCGCAATAAAATGGATTTGAGCGTTGAGATTGCTGTGGCTTCGAGCCTGCAGATTGCTTTATTTGTAGCCCCGGTACTGGTGTTCATCAGCCTCATCATGGGAAATCCGATGCAGCTAATTTTCAATGAGTTTGAATTATTGGCTTTGATTGCGGGTGTGATGATCACTGCACTGGTTTCCTTCGATGGAGAGTCTAACTGGTTGGAGGGGGCTCAACTCCTGGCAATTTATTTCATCCTGGGTCTGGCATTTTTCCTGTTACCGGCCTGATTACGGGTTTGAAAAAGCTGTGAACCGATTTATTCGTAGCCTTTCCCCCTATTTAAACCGGTTGACCATTGGCGGGGCGATCCTGACTGCAATAATTTTATTTCTGGTTTTGCTGGGAGTCGTTTACCTGTCCCGAAGATCTGCTAACGTTATTCAAGACCCTCCCGCTCCGGTTGTGGCGATTATTCCCGCACCTACATCAACTCCTTCCCCCACCAGTACTCCACAGGTAACCCCGACCGCGACGGTCGATATTCCCCCCAGTCCATTACCTGGTACTTTCAGTATCGGGTCGTTCGTACAGATTTCTGGCACTGGTGGGGATGGATTGCGTTTACGTGCAGGGGCTGGATTGGATCAGCCCGTGGGGTTTTTAGGTCTGGAATCTGAAGTATTTCTAATCGTTGATGGGCCATTGGAAGGGGATGGTTATACCTGGTATTTGCTGGAATCCCCTTACGACGAGGGCCAGAAAAGGCGTGGATGGGCGGTATCGAATTACCTTATGACTGTACAGAACCCCTGATTTGGAAATGATAAAACCAATTTGCGAATTGATGATATAACGGGTATAGTTGAGTCACTCAATCCAATTATCTGTTTGAGGAAATTTAGCCTGATGAGCAATTTAACACCGACCGGGATCACCGCTAACCGAGAAACCGGTGAAATGACAATCGCCTGGAACGATGGAGTTACCTCTACGTATCCATTTAGTTTGTTGCGGAATGCCTGCCCATGCGCCGAGTGCCGGGGGGGTCACGAAAACATGCACGCTGAACCCACCGAAGATATGTATCTTATTCCTGTACTGGATGCACGCAAAACCCGCATAACCAGCGTCGAACTGGTGGGGAACTATGCCATCCTGATCGAATGGGAAGATGGGCACCGCTATGGCATCTATAACTGGCGTTACTTACGCGCCCTGGCGGAGGGGATGCATGGACATCAATAACCCGCTGGATATGATCTATGCTTATGCTGAACAGACCTATATCCGCATGCAGGCGGGGGATATCCTGATCCGTTGTATGGAATCAGGGAATATCCGCCCGATGGTCGAGCTGGTTGAAACTCTGGTATTGGCAGGTCCGAAATCGATCAGCATGTTGTATGAAATTATGGTGGAGACGGGACAACGGAGAGCGCAGATTCAGGATGATCTGAACCGCTTATTTGGCGAATTTGTGCGGAAAATGAATGAACTTAAGATTCCACACCGGCTCATCTTCGCGGATGCCGACACATTTTTACGTTTGAATAAAAAACATATTATGCAGGTTCTCAAGCAAGAGGGGAATAACTTACATTCTGGCTATAACGAAACCGCACGCCTGGTTGAAGACACTCAGGACTTAATGAGAAACCTGGCGGATAACATCCGATTATTAACTGAGATTGAAAATTTGTTAAGGGATTGGGTGTGGGGGCTGGCACACCAATCCGCACATGCTGTATACATCCCAGGCAGGGTCATACCCCCTGCGCTCCAACACTGACCCATTATCGCTTCTACAGGTGGTCCTTCAGGTTATGCTCTACAGCGTAAGCTGCGGCTTCTGCGCGATTGCTGACACCCAGTTTGGAAAGGATGCTGCTGACATAATTTCGCACGGTTCCCTCACCGAGAAATAACGCTTTGGCGATTTCACGGTTGGTTTTGCCTTCCGAGACCAATAGGAGCACATGTTTCTCTTGTTGGGTGAGCGAAAAGAATGCGGAGGCCTCTTCGTCCTTGGCAGCTTTGCGTACTTCCTGGAAAATGCGTTGGGTTACAGCCGGATCGAGTAAGGCTTCTCCCCGACCAACTGCTTCAATTGCGCGCACCAGGTCTTCGCCGCCAATCTGTTTGAGGACATAACCCGCGGCACCCGCGCGGATGGCAGAAAACAGCATCTCATCTTCAGCGTATGAAGTGAGCATGATAACTTTTGTTTCCGGATGTTTGGAGATAATCTCCTGGCAGGCTTCAATCCCCGATCCCCCTGGTAAACGAATATCCATCACCACCACGTCAGGTTCTAACGCTATGGTTTTTTCTACAGCTTCGCGAGCCGAGCTTGCTTCTGCAATTACTTCAAAATCAGGATGTCGATCCAATAATGATTTTAATCCAAGCCTGACGACTTCGTGATCGTCAACCAGTAATATTCGCTGTCTTGTCATTCAGGTTTCCTCCGCGGTGAGAGTATAGCTTAGAGTTGGTTGACTGACAAGCCTCGCAAAAATCAAGCTGTTTAGTTCCGACCTGGTGGTTTTGATGCGGGTGACTGCAAATTATGAATAATACACGTTCAGTTCACTGGTTCAACTGCCCGGCTCCGACAATCTTTCCCGACGGTAATCAATAAAGCGGTAACCGATACCTCGCTCGGTCAGGATGTATTTCGGGTTTGCTGGATCCTCTTCGATCTTTTTGCGCAAATAATTAATATACAGGCGAACGTAATGGGGTTCATCCTGGTATTCGTAACCCCAAACTTTGGAGAGGATTTGATCGTGCGAAAGAACCCAACCGGCATTTTTAACCAGGTGATATAGCAGCCGGTATTCGGTAGGGCGCAAATTAATCAATTCGCCGGCTACCCAAACTTCCCGGCGATTGAAGTCAATTTTCAGCCGGTCATCCACCTCGATGATATCATCTGATGTGCCGGCCGAGAGTTGCACACGTCTCAAGACTGCGCGCACACGGCTGACTAATTCTCTCGGGCTGAAGGGCTTGGTGATGTAATCATCCGCACCCATTTCAAGGCCTCGCACCCGGTCGTCTTCTTCCCCTTTGGCGGTTAACATAATTACCGGTACGATGCTTGTTTCCCGGATCAATTTTAATACTTCAAACCCATCAATATCGGGGAGCATAATATCCAGCAATATCAGGTCGGGGAGTTGGGTGCGTACCTGTTCAAGAGCCTGGGTACCCCGATATGCTTCAAGCACCTGAAATCCATCCTGCTCAAGGTTCAGGCGAATAAAACGAACCATCCGCTCTTCGTCATCCACTACTAGAATTTTATAGTTACGAAATTCTTGTGTGCTCACCGGATCACTCCCGCACAAATCCAATGATTTTTTCTTCTTCTTCTGTTGGCATTAATTCGATGAAATTTATTTTTGTCATCGGCCATAAAACCGTAGTTACACCCTCGTTCAAATAACTCAAATCTTTACCATCACGTTTACGAGGGTTTTTTACCACGATGAATTGATCCCCCGGGTTGGGCATTTCGTCGATTTCCCCAACCACCAGCTCTTGATTTTCGATGTGAACAATAACCGTAATGGCCATCTTACACTCCTCTTCAAGCAGGGATCAAAATCTGAATCTTAAATTTGCCCAGAGAAATGATGTCTCCGTCATGTAAATGATGATACTGGTTTGGTGCAATTTTTATGTCATTGATCGATGTGCCATTGATCGAGCTTAAATCGATCAGACTGACTTCCGTATCGCTGATTTTAATCGAGGCGTGGATGCGAGAAACGCCTTCCTGGTAACTGTCGAAGGGCGAAAGATCGATATCCGGAATAATCGATTGTCCTTCTGAGGTTCGCCCAATGGTGAAATCATCCTGTCCGACCAGAGAGATTTGCTCGCCGGTCTTTATTATTTGCAAGATGACTCGCTTTTTGGCTGGACGCTCTCCTGCGGATACGGCATCCAGGCCAATATCAGCGGTTTTTACATCTTCAAGAAAATGGCTTAATGATTGAGTTACCAATCCGGTGGTATCGGTTAATTTGGTGCCACACTCAGAGCAAAAAATGGCTCCCTCCGGCTGACTCTTTTTACATGCTCGACAAATGATCATTTTCCGGGATCCTCTGATTGTGAGGGTAACATCAAACTACGCGTACCGTATTTTATCCTTTTATTTCCATCCAAACTCAGCGCATGAGTTTTACTGACATTTTTTGCTTCAATTAAGACCGAACGGGCCAGCTCACTTTGTCCCTGGATCAGCAAATGGGTAGCCAGATTTTCCAACCGTTCGACAGCCATGTCGATATCCCCGTTATCAATATCAACGACCGCTTTTTCATGCAGGCGATATAAGGTCACTTGTGATAACGCTGTGATAATATCTTCCGGCACCTGCTCACGTGTGGGATTAATGATGGCTGGTAAAACCAGTTCAATCCTCTGACTGATTTGCGTTTGCTCCATGCCGGGAATAATCAGGTTTACCCTACCCTTCATCAGGACAACTTCATTTGCCTTTTCGGGAATTGAACTTACCAAAAACTCAAATAAAATCCGGAGTGGTCGATCCACCGGCACGTTACCAAAGCGCAAAACGTCATTTTCTGGGGGTACCGGCGCCGCATCCGGTAATATGCGAAAGGCGTAGTTGAGCGTGACCTCCGGGTCACTTGTATAGGTGAGTTGGACGTTATGCGCATAAATATTCGCCAGACGGCGGAATTTTTGGGTAAGAAATTCTTCTATCTTCCTGGTCGATTCTACAAAGATGGCCTCACCACCGGATATGGCAACCAGACGATCGATAAATTGATCGTTCCACTCCAGACCAACGCCCAACCCACTGATACCGATCCCAAGATTGGCTGCTTTTTTTGCCAGATTCAGGCATAAATCTTCATCACCATAGGTTCTTCCATCGGTTAATAACAAAATATGGTTGACGTATTTCGGGTGTGCGTATCGTTTGACTTCATCGAACCCGGCGGCGAGTCCTTTATAAATCTCTGTTCCCCCGGATGCCTGCAGCATCTGGATATTGTGCTCGATTTTATGGAAATCTCGCTGAGTACTGGCAGGCTGAATTACCCTGGTTTTATCGCTAAAAGCCACAATTGACAGAATATCCTGTGGTCGTAGCTGATTGACAATTCGCCTGGCAGCCGATTTCACCAAATCCAGCCTGGTGCCCTTCATTGATGTGGATTGGTCCAGGACCAGCGCCACGTTGATGGGTGATGGGGCGATTTTTTTTGCCTGAGGAGGCGCCTGAATATCCATTAAGATAAATAATAGTTGTGGTTCTTTTATTTTGATCAATGAGCTGCGATTAAAGATCGTTGAAACTTGAATCAACTCCTCTTCGGCTGGCAGGCTTGCATCGTAGAGTTTTCTTTTCTCCGGGTTAGACAGCGTCTCAAATGCTTGCTGAACAGCGAGAAAGCTGCCTGGATCGCCTGCCAAGGACGGTTGGGCATCTGGATGATGTTCGCGCACTTTTCTGCGGTATGCAGACCGGATTTCTTCCTGTGTTGCATCTCTGGATATATCCAGGATCTGGTAATGGTTTTTTTCTGACCCCATAGATAATTTTATTCTGCCACGCGCACTAAAATAACCGAAATATTGTCCGGTCCTCCTGCTTCATTAGCCAAACGAACAAGACGCTGGCACATCGTCTGCAGGGATTGATTGGAGGCGATTACTTCGGTTAATTTATTTTCTGGAACCACTCCCCATAAGCCGTCGGAACAAATCAATAAAAATCCAGAACTGGGCAGTCGATGGGATTCTATCTCTGGCTCAAAGGGTTCTCCCTGGCCGAGAGCCCGATAAAGGACGTTGCGCTGAGGGTGGACCTGAGCTTCTTCCGCGGTTATCTGTCCCATCTCTTCCAGTCTCCGTACCAGAGAATGGTCACGGGTGAGCTGGGTCAGGGTGCCATCCATGTCGATATGGTAGGCACGGCTATCCCCCACATGCGCGATCGTCAACTGCCTGCCCAATAACATACATGCCGTCAGTGTCGTACCGCCGTCTGGAGTTTTACTCAGGATTGCCTGATGCGCTTCCATTACCCCTTTTTGCATGATTTCCTGCAAGGATTGTGTCGGTGCTACATTTTTGGGGTTGACCAGGGGTAGGTAGAGATTACGTAAGATTGACTCCCCCATTACCCTGACGGCAATTTCACTGGCAACCTCTCCATGTTGGTGTCCCCCCATGCCATCTGCAACGAGATACAGGCCAAAAGGGATCCGTGTGGTATTACTCGCCAGGGTGGACGAAAAGGCAAAAACCGAATCCTGGTTTACTTCTCTCTGGCGGCCTACCGATTGCGCAATCCCAACCATAAATTGAGGGGGATCTAGCTTTTCTTGTTCTGCTTTTTGCCCGAGAGGGTTCGTTGGCTGCTCAGTATCTGTGAGAAGCTGAGCTTTCTCTGGAGATAGTGGCGCAGTGACAATATCACCCTTTTTTCTGCCTGACGCTTCAGAAGTAGGGCTCTTCCCCAATAATCTCAGTATCAATTTTTTCACGTGCAAATCCTCCCTGGATTCAGCCATTCAGGCCGGCAATGCATACAGAATGTGATCCAGCGATCCGATAAAAATCTTATCTTCATAAGCGACAGGCGTGCCGGTAATCGGCCCTTGAGTTTTGTAGCGCCAGCGTAATCGTCCGGTTTGATATTCCAGGCAGTATATGTTTTGATCAATCGATCCAAAATATACCGAGTCTTTATACGTCAGCGGTGAACCGGTAATCTGATTCCCTGTCTCAAAACGCCAATTTTCTTTTGATGATTGAGCATCGATACAATACAAAACACCATCCGCAGCGCCAATAAACAGGTGATTTCCGACCAGGCATGGGCTGGAGATAGAGGGTTTATTCAACCGAAAACGCCACACGATCCAACCCGATTGAGAATCCAGGGCATAGAATGTCGAATCTACCGAGCTGAAATAAACTACGCCATCGTCCACTATGGGAGACGAGGTGATCGGACGCCGCGCCCGAAAGCGCCAGCGCACCTGCCCACGGAAATTCACGCAAAAGAATTCCCCATCTTCAGTGCCAAAATATATAGCTTCATCTGCAACACTCACAAATGGGGTCGATCGAACCGGGGCGCCAGCTTCGATTCGCCAGGCATCCCGCCCGGTAAACAGATTCACGGCGTGCAAGTAGCCATCATCAGAGCCAATAAACACATGCCCTTCGGCAACAAAGGGCGAGGAGCGCACTGGGCCCTCCGTGTAATATGTCCACACCACCTTGCCATCCCGGCTGTTGACGACGTGCAAGCGATGGTCCTCGGATCCGAAGATGACATTATTGTCATGGATCGCGGGTTTGCTGACAATCCCCCCATCTGTCGCATATTTCCAGACGAATTCACCCTGGCTGGTTTTCAAGGCATAAAGATTATGGTCATAAGAACCGACATAAACGATCCCCCGATCAACTGCTGGCGTTCCCCGAATTTCATCTTCACATTCAAATTTCCAGATCGGTTCAACATCGGATTGATCCAGAGGGGTCATGGGTACAGCCGGTAAGCGCGATAGGATGCCGGTTCGTTTTGCCGCCAGCACCAGCGCTTCTCTCATTTCTTCTGCGCTTTGGTATCGATCTTCAGGTTTATATTGAAGCGCCTTCGAGATCACCGCTTCGATTTCCGCATTCACAAGTGGATTGACTTTACGTACCGGGACGTCAGTAAAGTAAAAAGGGGTTTCCAGACGTGGATCTTTCCCGGTGAGAAGATGATGAAGGGTTGCCCCAAGTGCGTAGATATCGGCCAGATGACTGGCTTCACCGCGATATTGCTCTGGCGGCGCGTAACCTTCCGTACCGATCATGGTTCCTTTTTGCCCGATCTGAAAGTGCTTGGCAATGCCAAAATCTACCAGCATGACATGGTTGTGCTGATTAATCATCACATTGGATGGTTTCATGTCACGAAAGATAATTTGTTCTGGCTCGTGCTTATGCAGGTAGGTGAGCACATCACAAAGCTCAATCGCCCAGGCAACCACCTGTTGCTCTGGAAGGAAATCATCTGTATCCGCAATTATGGCTTCCAGGTCTTTGCCATCGATATATTCAAGTACTAAATAAGAGCGGTTATCCTGGGTGAAATAGTCGAAAATCCGTGGAATGGAGGGATGATTGAGTGTCGCCAGAATATTGGCTTCACGTTCGAAATTGCGTACGATGTTTTTCCGCACCAGTGGGTCTCGTGCCTGATTGAACATTTCTTTAACAGCCACCCACTTGACCACATTGGGAAAGTGCAGGTCCCTGGCTTTGTATACCGCACTCATGCCTCCCAAACCTATCTGATCGTGAATCAAATATCGATTAACCAGAGTTATCCCGGAACGTAAAAGGGGTCCGGTCGATCGATTAGATTTCGGATCAAAGTTCTGGGTGATGCGGTGCGTTTCCAAGTGGAAGCCTCCAGATTGTCTGCCTGGGAGAAGTTATGCGCCTGGGTAAATCAAGCCTATTTCGGCAACCCGCTGGCATCGAATCCCGGACCTCGGCAGTACGGTAACTTTGCGGAATCGCTTACGTATAGTGTTGTGTTGTTTACGAAAAAAAACCAACCACCAATTTTCTAGTATACAACAATCAATCTGGTGAATAATCTCAAAAAGGTTGTATTGTTCTGACAAACCGCAGCCCGGTCGAAGGTATATAGATTGGCAGGGAAGACCGTTAAATATTGGAGTGTCAAACTTTCAGTCTGGCAGCGACTGTTATCTCCACATTGCCTAATGCACGTGAGACGATGCAGCCATTTTTGGCATTTTCTGCGAATTGAACGAAAGAATTCTGATCTATTCCTGGCACCTCTCCGACGGTAGTCAATTCGATGCGGGTAATTGAGAATCCGGTTTCTCCTTTGGTCAGATGGACTTGGGCCTCGGTTTCGATCTTTTTTGCCGGCGTTCCCGCTTTGCCTAAGGCAGATCCTAAAGACATCGAAAAGCAACCCGCTAATGCGGCGCCTAACAATTCTTCCGGATTGGTTGCAGGTTCATCCTCAAATCGAGATCGATACGAGAATTTTCCAGTATAGGCACCACTGCCCAAATGCATGGTTCCTGTGCCTTCCTGTAAAGTACCTTCCCAGGTTGCTTTTGCGTTCCTTACAGCCATGTCTACCTCCGTTTCCTATCATTATTCGTTCAACGATGGTCAGTAAAACCTTCGGGTTTATTTCCCAGAATTTGTTCGATTTCTTCCATCAATTCCGCGGTCAGCCTGGGAACAACTTCGAGCGAGCGCAAATTCTCTTCTACCTGTGACCGTTTGGATGCGCCCGTAATAACAGTTGACACATGGGGGTTTTTCAGACACCAGGCTAAAGCAAGCTGCGGCAGCGTACAATCCAGGCGTTCAGCTACGGGTTTTAACTGCCGTACGATCTCCAACTGCCGTTTTCCTTCCGGGCTATCCAGCCGTTTGCGCAGCCATTCATAACCTTCCAGGTCGAAGCGCGATTTTTTGGGAATTCCATCCAGGTATTTACCGGTTAACATCCCACTGGCAAGCGGACTCCAGACCGTGGTGCCCAGTCCGATCTGGTCATACAGGCGGGCATATTCCCGTTCGACCCTGTCTCGATGGAACATATTATATTGGGGTTGTTCCATGGAGGGAGGTATCAAATGTTCCCTGCGGGCGATGTGGTACGCTTCGAGCAGTTCTTCTGCGCTCCATTCGCTGGTTCCCCAATAAAAAGCCAATCCCTGATCAATCAGGTAATTCATAGCTCGTACTGTTTCTTCAATGGGTGTATGAATATCTGGGCGGTGGCAAAATACCAGATCGACGTACTCGAGTTGTAATCGCCTTAATGAAGCCAGCATGCCCTCGATAATGTGCTTTCTGGAAAGGCCGCGTTCGTTTATGCCTTTGCCTCCCCAAAATATTTTTGTCGAAATAACCAGGCTGGAACGATTCCATCCGGCCTGTTTGATCACCTCGCCCATGATCCTTTCCGCTTCACCACCCGCATATGCTTCTGCATTGTCAAAAAAGTTTATGCCTCCCTCATATGCCGCCTGCATTATATCTAAGGCGCTATCTACAAAAATCTGGGTGCCAAAGGTTACCCATGCCCCAAAGGATAGCGCAGATACTTTCAGGCCAGATGATCCTAAAGAGCGGTATTCCATGTTGACCTCCGAGGATGGTTATTTGCATAATATGGATATATTGTTTTGCGATTGGTGTAACCAGAATTTTTGATCGCTTTTTTGGTTATGCTGGGTCAATTGAGCTTCCCGGGAATTTCAAGTGTATGAATTCACCTGACTTTATTCACCGGGAGATCAATGATTTTAATAGCTCGATTTACCCCAAATACATAATATCCTCTTCTTTGATCTCAGGTGAATTCGCTTGTCCCGACGGTGACCGGGTCGTAACATATTAATTCGCCGGGCGGAAAGCCTGTTAATACTGGATCCATGCAATCTTAGTATAACATCTCATCTTCTGAGTGCAGGCAGTTTCACGGAGAAATGATTTCGATATAGTCCTGGGTGATGGATTCTGCTGCCGAGGCGCTTAGCAATTCAAGGAGCTCCGAGACCATCTCCGATTTCAACTCAGCATCCCGCCGGCTCCAGGTGCGGCTCTTCACTTCGAGAAAATATCCCAGATCGGGTTGGATAACTTCATCGAGGTTAACATAAAACTCGATACCCTTAAATAATATCCTCCAGCGCAACCGCTGTTTTTCGATCGATTGTTCGCTCTCTGGATTAAAATATTCCCGATAAAACCGCAGGCTGTGGGTGGCAGGGGCTATATAGCGACTGCGCGATAACAACACATCACTCGGAAAGCGGTCTTCCCGGCTCGGTCCAACCAGTGTCAATCGATAACGGACATCAATCACCTTCCCCATGGCATCCAGGTATTCGTCTTCTCGATAGCGTAATCTTCCCTGTCTGGGATCGCTAAATTGAAAATAAGTGTCGTACTCATGGTAATGCCGGTGATAGAGGATTTCAATTTCTGGTCTTCCAAGCGCTTCGCGGATAATTTTTGGATCCGTGATCCGCACTTTCGCCTGGATTTCAAAGCTCTCACCTTCGGTGGCGCCCTCAATCGCAACCAGCTTGGAAAGGATAGATTCTTCACGTTGAATTAGAAAGACATCGATTTTTTTGGCATATTCTCTTGCGGCCACCATCAATTCTTCTTCGTCCAGGGTGGTAAGCTGGTGATCACGCATCAGCCATTTTCCATTAACCATTACATCACTAACATCGGTGGATTTCGAGGCGTAAACAATTTGGGCATAGCGGTTATGTGGATCTCGCTGGAAAAAGGGGGAATTGTGCAGTAAATTAACCTCGACCAGGATCAGGTCAGCGCGTTTTCCTACCTCAATTGAGCCGGTTATATGCCCCATATGCATGGCTTCTGCTCCCAGACGAGTCGCCATCGCCAGAGCAGTTTGAGCGGGAATTGTAGTCGGATCACCTGTCATACCTTTAGCCAGCAAGGATGCCAGGCGGATTTCTTCGAACATATCCAGGTCGTTATTGGATGCCGGCCCGTCTGTGCCAATACCCACCTTTAAACCCAGCTCGATCATCCTGCTGATCGGTGCAGCTCCCGAAGCAAGCTTTAGATTAGAAGATGGGTTATGCGCCACTCCGGCTTTATAGTGGCGCAGTAAATACATTTCATTATCCTCTACATGGACACAATGCGCAGCCAGAACTTTGGCGTCAAAGAGATTATGTCGTTCAACATATGGGACAACGCGCATTCCTTCTGCGCCAATCATGTTTTCGACTTCAATGGCAGTTTCTGCCAGGTGAGTGTGCAAAGGCACATCATATTCCGCAGCCAGGGCGGCGGTGCTGCGGAGTATTTCTTCGGTACATGTATAAGGGGCATGGGGAGCAACAGAAGGAACAATTAATGGATGGTTTAGCCAGTTCGAGATGAATTCACGCGCCATCGCCAAGGATTCTTCGAAGGAATGGGCATCCGGAGTGGGGAATTTTAAAACTGTCTGAGCGCACAAGGCGCGCAAGCCGGCTTCCGCAGTAGCACGCGCCACGTCTTCTTCGAAATAATACATATCTGCAAAACAGGTAACCCCGGTACGGATTAACTCTGCCGCGGCGATTTTCGTCCCCAGACGAACAAAATCCGGAGAAACAAACTCGCGCTCCACCGGCATCATGTACCCCAGAAGCCAGACGTCCAGGCGAAGATCGTCAGCCAGGCCGCGCAACAAGGTCATCGGAACATGGGTATGTGCATTGACCAGCCCTGGTAGTAGAACTTTTCCTCCACAATCCAGCTTTTCAACCATGGGAAATTGCTGGATTATCTCGTCGGTATTCCCCACCGCAATAATCGTATCTGCACGGATGGCTACCGCGCCATTATCGAATTGCGTAAAGCTCTCATCCATGGTCAGGAGGATTGCATTGGTCAGCAACAGATCTGGGTGATTCTTCATGGTTTAAATCCTCCTAAAACCAACCATCTATTCATGAATCTGGAATGGATAATTTACGTAGTATATCCAGGCAATGGTTTACCGCCCATCGACTGGCAAGTGATGGTGGGCCTCCGAATGGACGGGTGAAATATTCTTCTCCATTTGGAGAAATCAGCGCAATATGAACCTCAGTTTTTGAATCCTGTGGCTTCATCATAACACCCAGGGCGAAATCAATATTTTTTCGAGACCGGTAAGCACGGGTATGACGAAACAATTCATCCGTATCGATGACCTCGGGTAGCCATTCTCCAGATACGAACACACCTTTGGTACGCGCCAGTTTTCGAATTAACTCGCCACCCAAACCGCTTTCCACCACAGCCAGCGAGAATCCAGCTTCCTGTAGCGGTCGCAAAGCAGCTTCTTCGAGAGTTTCGTCATCAGCGCCATAAATCCAATCGCCCAATCGCTGGCGGATTTGCGTTTCAACCTCCGTGATAAGCAAACCAGCCTGAGAGGAATTGCTTCCTTTGGCGGTTATGCGTATATCCACCTGGCCCGAATGGGCGGATAAACCGACGGTGGGATTGATCATTTCCTCGAATGGCGCAATCAGCTCATCTAAATGAGATTCGCCAATCCCGGCGGTGTGCAAAACTCGGCTAAGGATGATTCCATTCTCCGGAAAACGTTGGCGCAGCAAAGGGAGAACCGCGTGGGTCATCAAGTATTCCATTTCACGCGGCACCCCGGGCAGGCAGGTCAATAATTTATCGTTTACTTCTACCAGGAATGCCGGGGCAGTACCAACCGGATTTTCGATTGCTATCGCGCCGCGGGGAATATAAGCCTGTCGCCGGTTGTTTTCCGTGGGAAGGCGACCAAACCGGGCAAAGCGGGCACGAATTTGCTCCCACAGTTCTGGACGGAATTCCAGATCGAGATTAACTCCCTCTGCGATGGCTTCACGGGTGGGGTCATCCACAGTCGGCCCGAGTCCCCCGGTAGTAATCACAACTTGCGCTCTTTCCAGAGATTGCTGAACGGCTAAAGCAATCCTGGCGCGATTATCCCCAACGCTGGTTTTACGGAACAGGTCTATGCCAGTGTCGCGTAATTGCCTGGCGATATACTGGGCATTGGTATCGACCAGTTCACCCAGAAGGATTTCTGTTCCGATGGTAATAATTTCTGCACTTGTCATATGAAAAACGCCAGTCTCCTGGCGTATTTTCACTCCATACCCAGATAGGCTTTTTGCACCATTTCGTTGATCTGAAGATTTGCTGCGGTGTCCTGCAAAACGATTTGCCCGGTTTGTAAAACATAGCCGCGGTTGGCAATCGAAAGCGCCATCAGGGCATTTTGTTCTACCAATAATACCGTAACGCCCTCCTGGTTGATGGTCTTGATCGTCTCAAATATGCTCTCTACCAAAATCGGCGCAAGACCCATTGAAGGTTCGTCCATCAACAGGATTTGCGGCCGGGCCATCAAAGCGCGCCCAATCGCCAGCATTTGTTGTTCACCGCCAGAAAGCGTCCCGGCAACCTGTTTTTGCCGCTCTTTCAGTCGGGGGAAAAGGCTGAATACCCGGTCGAGATCTTCGTTGATTGCCACACGGTCTGTTCGGATGTAGGCTCCCAGGTCCAGATTCTCCAGCACGGTCAAACGTGAAAAAATACCACGCCCTTCCGGCACCATGGAGATTCCCAATGAGACAATTTCATGGGCTTTCAAGACGTTAATCATACGCCCCTCGTGGTAAACTTCGCCAAGCCGGGGTTTAAGCAGACCGCAGATCGTCTTCAGGGTGGTAGTTTTTCCAGCGCCATTGGCGCCAATCAAGGTAACTATTTCGCCTTTGTGAACGGAGAGTGTGATACCTTTTAGTGCGTGGATATTGCCATAATAGGTGTGCAGATTGATAACTTCGAGGACTGGCGCATTGTTTTCCATCAAGTAGTTTTCACCTCAGCCTGCTGTAAACCTGTGGCGGCTCCGCGGCCCAGGTAGGCTTCAATTACACGCGGGTTGTTCTGGATCTCAGTCGGTGTTCCTTCAGCGATTTTTTCGCCATAGTCCAGCACAGAAACCTGGTCGCTGATGCTCATCACCACACGCATGTCGTGCTCGATCAGGAGAATAGTAATACCCAGCTTTTCTCGCAGCATCTGGATAAAACGGATCATTTCTGCAGTTTCCTGGATATTCATTCCCGCAGTAGGTTCATCGAGCAATAATAATTTCGGTTGACTCGCCAGAGCACGGGCGACTTCCAGGCGTCTTTGTGCGCCATAAGGCAGGTTTCTCGCCAGATGATCTCCCAGTCCGGATAGCCCAACAAATTTTAAGAGCCGGCGTGCTTCGTCTAAAGCTGCCTTTTCTTCTTCTCGCTGACGACGCGTATGTAAGACTGCTTCAGGCCAGGTGGATTTCAGTCGTGGGTGTTGACCAACCAGGATATTTTCAATTGTAGCCATATTTGAAAACAGCCGAATGTTCTGGTAGGTGCGCGAGATCCCCAATGCAGAAATCCGGTCGGGTGTGAGGCCGACGATCGATGACCCTTCAAAAAGAACATCGCCCTCTTCGGGGAGATAAAATCCGGTGATGCAATTGAAAAAAGTGGTTTTGCCGGCCCCGTTTGGTCCAATTACACTGACAATTGAATTTTCGGGTACAACCAGATCAACTTTATTGACTGCTACTAGACCACCAAAGCGCTTGGTTAAAGCCCGGGTTTCCAGAGTGTTCTTCATTTCGTGCTCTCCTCGAGAGCAGCCTCAAGCGCTCCGATTGCTTCGGTTTCCTCAAGCTCTTCCAGGGGTAATTCTTCTTCATGCATTTCCAGGCGCCTGCGTTGGGATGGCCAAAGACCTTCCGGACGGACGATCATCATCACTACCAACAAAGCGCCAAAAGCCAGGATTCGGTAATCCTGTAACTGGCGCATAATCTCGGGTAGGCCTTTGAGGACAAATGCACCTAAAAATACACCCGGGATGCTTCCCATTCCCCCCACAATCACCACAGCCAGCACGTTAATCGAGACCAGCAGGTTGGCATCTTCTGGCCCGATATACTGGTTGCGGGAAGCAAATAATACACCTCCCAGTCCGGCGAAAGCTGCTCCCACGGCAAAGGCCAGAAGTTTCGTTGTGTATGTGTTAATGCCCATCGCCTGAGACACCGTTTCATCTTCGCGCATGGCAACCCAGGCACGCCCGACCCGCGAATCTTTAAAGCGGATCGTGACGAATATCGCCAGCATGATTGCCAGGATGATCATATAGAGATAGGCACGATCATTTGTCAGGGATATCCCGAATAAGGATGGCCCATCGATCTGGCGGACACCTTGCGGTCCGCCGGTAAAATCTGAAAGCAAGTCGCTACGTACCAGAATACGGATGATTTCACCAAAACCCAGAGTGACGATTGCCAGGTAATCGCCTCGTAAACGCAATACCGGAAATCCCAGGATGATCCCGGTAATGGCTGCAATCACGATTGCCAGAAAAGCAGCCGGCCAGAAATCGATTTGAAACTGGCTTAATTGCTGGGGTGAAGTTAGCAAACCCACGGTGTATGCGCCGACGGCAAAGAAAGCAACGTAACCTAAATCCAGCAATCCGGCCATTCCAACCACGATATTGATACCCAGACCCATCAGTACATAAACACCAACCGTGCCCAGGGTGAAATTCCAATATTGGCCTAAAGAGATGGGTAATAATAGCGCCAGGATAATGATTGCCCCATAGACAATATATTGCGTATAGGGGAATTTACTCAACCACACAGCAACAGAAGTAGATTCCCATAACTCTGTGATTTTTGACTTTAGTTGTTGATTTGCCTTTTTCAGCCGGCCACGCCCCAGCGTTTTGGCAAGAAACCCCCCTGCCAGCCCTGTCGTAGTAAACAATAGAAAGTAACTGAGTGCCGCTGTGGCTGGGGGTAACTGGAAAAGTAAAAATCGAATTGCGTCGGGGGACATCTGCGCCAGGTAACCGCGGATATCCAGCCCGCGAGCATTAAAACCGCCAATAATCAGGGTATAAATACCCACAAAAAGCCCGGTTGACAGACCAGCTACCGCGCCGCTCACCAATGCTCCTGACCAGCGGTCTGTACCGACCGGTTTCGCGGCTCGAATCCCTGCCCATAACCCGAGAAGTGCCAGAATCAGAACCAGGCTATACAACGCAGCCGGTTGCGTTTTTGGATCGAACAAAAATTCGCCTAGCAAAGCAGATACCGTGCCAAAAAAGCCGATCAGGCTGGTTATGATAATGATGACACCAAAAGCAATACCGGAGATCAGTCCAGCACGGATGTTATCGCCCATCAGACTTTCTCCTCGCTCAGAACTTCACCCAGGATACCCGTTGGCCGGAAGATTAATACCAGCACCAGGATCGAAAATGCGATGACATCCTTTAACTGGAAATCTATGCCTAATATGGCTGGACCCAGGTTTTCGACAATTCCCAGAAAATACCCGCCCAGCATAGCGCCAGGAATATTTCCAATGCCACCCAATACCGCAGCAGTAAAAGCTTTTATCCCGGGAATAAAACCAACATAATGATAGATAATGCCATTGTGGATACCCCATAATACACCGGCAGCTCCGGCCAGGATACCGCTGATCATAAACGTTCGGCTGATCACACCATCCACATCGATACCCATCAATGAGGCGGTTGGCTTGTCCTGGGCAACCGCGCGCATCGCCCGTCCAAGACGGGTGCGCTGAACGAGAAGATATAAACCGACCAACATCAGTATGGAAACAATGACTGTAAAAATACCGGTGTATTGAATAACGACAGTTTTTTCGTTTACGATTAATCGAATGCCATTGGCCCGGTCAAGGATCGTGGGATTGGCGTAAATCCTGCGTACCGGCCCAAAAAGTAGCTGGGCAAGGTTTTGAAAAAAGATGGATGCTCCGATGGCGCTGATGAGCGGAACCAATCGAGGCGCGCCGCGTAAAGGCCGGTAAGCAATGCGTTCCAGCATTACACCAATGATCATGGAAGTAAGCATTCCGACCAGAAAGGTAAGCAGGATCGCCGGGATGGGGTAAGCATTCAGGAAAGTGACTTCATTAACCGGATCCACAATCCAACTGCGTAATGCTTCCAACACGAAATACCCGCTGAACGCGCCTAACATCATCACTTCACCGTGGGCAAAGTTAATCATAAAGAGGATGCCATAAACCAGGGTATAGCCAATGGCGATCATCGAATACACACCGCCGATAATGACGCCACTGATGATAAATCTCAACCAGGTATCGGTACCATAGATTCCAGATTGCAATACCCCTACGAATCGCCAGGTAATAAAGGCAATGGTAAGTAGAGCTACAATAATCTGAACGATTCGAAAACCCGAAATCCGGGTTTTTCTGCGGGTGGTCAGTGCAATTTCAGCCATGCGGGGTTTCTTTCATAAACGGGGATAATCTTGCCATCGAGATATAGATGGCGGGGCAGGCGTTACCTGCTTGCCCCGCCATTTCACTTACCCAAATCAGGTCAAATGGTTAGTTGCCACCCGGGGCTTCTACCCATTGCCCATCCTGCACCACGAAGAAGGTTGGGCCAGCCGTATTGCATTCACCCGCTTCATTGCAGGTGATATCGCCAGTGAGGCCCTGGAAGCCGGATAAACTGCGCACACCCTGAACCATGGCTTCGCGCGGGACGTAGAGATTGCCATCTCCGCCAACGATTGCCACCTGACGGATCACGTGGATCAAGGCCGCGACGACATCATAGCCATGCCAGGTGAAGGTCGACTGCGAACCAGCAGGAACACCATAGGCTTCGAGGAACTTGGCTTCGAAGGCATCCTTTTCTGGCGAAGAAGGTGGCAATGCAGAGGTTGCATAGGCGCCTTCCGCTGCCGCACCGGCAAGCTCGATGAAGGTTGCTCCGAAGGTGCCATCATCACTGAAGAGAACCGCATCGCCAAGACCGGCTACATCCATCTGGCTGGCAATCACTGCCGCCTCAGGATAGTAACCACCATAGAAAATGGCTTCTGGTGCAACGGCTGCCAGATTGTTCAGTGGACCTGTGTAGTCTGCTTCACCTGCAGTAATAGCTACAGGCGGGGATACCAGAGTGCCGCCAAGCTGCTGGAAAACTTCAGCAACTTTTTCGGCGAGACCCTGACCGTAAGCGTCACCATCGTGCATTACGGCAAGTTGGGTAACACCCAGAACATTGTACAGGTATTCAGCCGCATTCGTACCCTGGATGTCATCGGTAAACGGTATGCGGTTGAATACATCCTGGTCGCCCTGAGTCAGGTCTGCACGTGTGGCGGAAGCCGAGAGCATCGGAATACGGGCTGCGTTATAAATCGGAATGGCAGCAGCTGCGGACCCCGAGAAAGTGTGCCCGGAGATTGCAACCACATCCGGGTTGGCAGCATAAAGATTCGCCACTGCAGCGCCGCCTTCACCACTACCCTGGGTGTCCTGGATCAACAACTCGATCTGCCATCCCTCGACGTCGGGGTTATCCTGAACCGCGATCAGGCCACCCTGGGAGATATCGATTCCGAAGGCAGAGAAGTCACCGGTCATGGGGCCGGCGAAACCGATTTTTACGGTATCACCCGGAGCAAAAACGGCGCACTTCTTTTCGTCAGGATCATCCTGACATTCTTCTGGAACCGCACTAACCGGTGGTTCAGTTTCCGCAGGAGGTTCAGTTTCCGCGGGAGGTTCGGTCTCCATGGGTTCTTCGGTTGGGACGACTTCCTCTGTGGGAGTTGGTGTTGCGGCAGGCTGACAGGCCGCCAGCACCATGCTGGCGATGACCAGCAATGCCAATAGTGAGAATAACCGCTTGGACATTCTTCTTTCCTCCAGACTTGTGATGGTTTAAGTTTTCCAGACCGGAATCTGGCTCAAGCAGGTTTTGCGGAGTGTATTTGGCGTTCCATCCTAACCTGCCTGAGTATCCAAACTACAATTCAGCATTGAATTTTTCTCCTTCACCTCCTTTACTCCTGAGTGTATAAATACAGATCGGTGTTAGTCGCCAATGGGGATACAGATAATCGTATTCTATCCGGGTTCCCCCGCATAGAAAACTTAATTGATAGATTGTAATGATAAATCAATAACAGGTCAAGTGCGGTTCATCCGTGAATCTGCTCAGGAATTTGGGGTACCGTAGAGCATATTCTCCCGTATTTGTATGCCGGTGCGTCGCATTTTCAAAGCCAGGTCTGCGGCGAGGTTAAACATCAGACGATAACCCAATTGAGGGTAATCAGAGCATAGTTTTAATAAAGCCTCCCGCTCTAGGATGACGACTCGAGTTCCGTTTTCTCCAGCCACAACTGATGCAGATCTCAGTCCCTCGTCTACCAGGGCCATTTCGCCAAAAGATTGTCCACGATACAGAGTTGAGATAGTATGTTGGGATTTGCTCGCCGGTTTTGTTTTGCTGACAAGACTGGGATTTACCTGTATATATACTTTACCTTCAGCGATCAGGTAGAGTTCATCGCTTTTTGCACCTTCCAGGACAATATATTCGCCCTCTGAGTAGCTTTTTTCCCGGCAGATTTCAGCTACCAGCTCCAGTTGGCTCCGGGTGAAATTGCCGAATATCTCACTTTCTTTCAAAATATTGAGCAATTTTTTCATTTACCTGCTTTCATCGCTCCGCAAAAAGTCTAGCACATTATTTGCTTTACAGTCAACGCAATTACTCTGCTGGTAGGGATTATCTGGTATATGAATTGTGGATATAGCGACGAAGATCCTGCGAGAGGAGATTGTCGATGGAAACAGGATCAGCGAGCCGTAAAATGGTAAAATAGAGTGTCATATGGATATCAAAAAAGAAGCGGCACAAATTCATCCCCCTAACCTTATCGCTGCCATTCTGGCTGGTTTCGATGCTATTACGGATCATCTGGCTCTCGTGATCCTGCCCGTATTGCTGGATCTCTTTCTGTGGTTGGGGCCCAGACTGCAAGTGCGCGAATTGTTGATGGGTACCCTGGCAGACCTTGAAGCTGTGCTTAAATCCGCTGAAGGAACAGGGAATTTGTTATTTGCCAGTCCTGAAATCTGGCAGGAAGTATCTGGAAGGATTAATTTGTTTGCCGCGATACGTAGCTTGCCAATTGGGATCCCCAGCCTGATGGCGTCTGAGTTACCGGCAAATTCACCGCTGAATTTCAATGTATTTCAGACCGAATCCTGGATAACAGCGTTATTCTTGTGGATCAGTTTTGGCTTGCTTGGATTGATTTTAGGTACGCTTTATTTTCAAGCTATCGCTCAAGCCGCGTTAGATGGCAATATTGAAATTCGGCAAATACTGCGATTGTGGCCATGGTCGTTCAGCCAGGTGATGTTGTTAACGCTAACCTGGGTTATTGTATTGCTTATTTTGAGTATTCCTGTTAGCCTGATGGTATCGTTGATTTTTTCTGCCGGCTCGATACTGGGACAAATCCTGTTGTTTATCTCCGGTGGATTTTTAATGTGGATTTTTTTCCCGCTGATCTATTCTGGACATGGTATTTTTGCGTACCGAATGCGGTTTATTCGGTCGGTTCGTAAAAGCGTCCAGCTGGTTCAGATGACTCTGCCCAGCACTGCCTTATTTTTCCTGGCACTATTTGTGTTTGACCAGGGACTGGGTTTATTGTGGCAAATTCCAGACGAGGCGTCCTGGTTTTTATTGTTGGGCGTGCTGGGTCATGCCTTTGTCGCCACGGGATTATTAGCCGCCAGCTTTATTTATTATCGCGATGCAGACCATTGGTTGCAATCCATGATGGTGCGGTTAAGTAAATCTCGCTCAGCATAATGCTTACCCTGTATTTATTATTGTGATGATTTGATACGGAGGAACTAAGTGACAAAAAGTGTAAATCCCGTCAGTTACGACGCAAAAGATATCCAGGTATTGGAAGGCCTGGAGGCAGTTCGCCGGCGACCGGGAATGTACGTCGGCGGGACGGACATCAAGGCGCTCCATCACCTGGTTTATGAAGTCGTGGATAACTCGATCGACGAAGCGTTGGCTGGCGTGTGCGACCAGATTTCAGTGATTATCCATCCCGATCGGAGCGTAACCGTCGAGGACAATGGTCGCGGTATTCCTGTGGATATCCATCCCCAGCGGGGCGTTCCGGCGTTAGAAGTGGTTATGACCACCCTGCACGCTGGAGGCAAATTTGGGGGTGGTAGTTATAAAGTCTCCGGTGGTTTGCATGGTGTGGGTTTGTCTGCAGTAAACGCTCTTTCTGAATGGTTTGAAGTTGAAGTAATGCGCGAAGGCAAAATCCATTTCCAGCGTTATGAGCGCGGGCGTCCTATGGCGCCGGTCAAAGTAATCGGTAAAACACCGGATGGCGCTTCAGGTACCCGGCAAACCTTTAAATATGACGAAACGATCTTTAGCGGCGAATTGGATTACCGTTTCGATACCCTGGTGCAACGTTTTCGCGAAATGGCATTCGTCACCCGCGGGGTGCGCATTCGCCTGGTGGATGAGCGCGATGACCATGAAATGACCTTCTATTTTGAGGGAGGTATCACCTCATTTGTGCGTTACTTAAACCGCAACCGCGAGGCTTTACATCCCGTCGTCCATGTTGAGCGAGAAATCGATGGCGTGACCATTGATGCCGCAGTGCAATACACAGATGCCTATGCCGAGTCGGTATATGCTTTCGCCAATACCATCAATACCATCGATGGCGGCACCCACCTGACCGGTTTGCGCATGGCCCTGACCCGTACAATCAACGATTATGCCCGGCGGAGTGGCTTACTAAAAGATAACGATGCCAATTTCACCGGAGAAGACACCCGCGAAGGTCTTACCGCGATCATCAGCGTAAAACACCCCGACCCCCAATTCGAAAGCCAGACCAAGGTCAAGTTGATGAACCCGGAGGTGCAGACTTATACCCAACAAGTAGTCAACGATGCCTTCGGTACTTTTCTGGAAGAAAATCCAACTGCAGCCAAAGCAATTGTGCAGAAATGTCTCACCTCTGCCCGGGCGCGGGATGCTGCCCGTAAAGCGCGTGATCTGGTCATCCGTAAATCTGCCTTGGAAAGCCTTACGCTACCCGGCAAACTGGCAGATTGTTCTGAACGAGACCCGTCGAAATCGGAATTGTTCATCGTAGAAGGCGAATCGGCAGGGGGTTCAGCCAAACAAGGTCGTGATCGTCATTTCCAGGCGATTTTGCCTTTACGCGGCAAGATCCTGAACACAGAAAGAGCGCGCCTGGATAAAATCCTGGCGAACAATGAAGTAAAAGCATTAATTTCTGCACTGGGTACCGGCATCGGGGAATTGTTTTCTCTGGAGGGTTTACGCTATGGGCGTGTGGTTATCATGACGGACGCCGATGTTGACGGCAGCCATATTCGCACCCTGTTGCTGACGTTTTTCTTCAGGTATATGCAACCTCTGATCGAAAATGGACATCTGTATATCGCCCAACCGCCGTTATATCGGATTCAATACCGGCAACAGGTACGTTTTGCCTACACCGAAGCCGAGCGGGAATTGATTATCAAAGAACTGGGTGTATCTGGGGACCGGGTGAATCTGCAGCGGTATAAAGGTCTGGGTGAAATGAACCCGGAGCAACTTTGGGATACGACCATGGACCCTGCCAACCGGACCTTATTACAGGTAAGCATTGAAGACGCCGCGGCTGCTGACCGCACATTCGATATGTTAATGGGATCGCAAGTCTCTCCCCGCCGTCGTTTTATTCAGACACACGCCAAGGATGTACGCAACCTGGATGTCTGAAAGTCTTAATGGGAGTTGCGAATCACGATTTGAGGATCTCTGATCGGGCTGCCGGTATATTATCCGAATCTCCTTCACCTTACCAGAAAGTGCTAAAATTTATATTTACAGGTATCTGACCATTGAGACCTTCAATGCTCTCCGAGCTTTCAGATGCCAGGTTTTGTCAGATCCAACAGCAATAAGGGTTGATTGGGTAGACTGGTGGGTGATTATCCCGGGGCCGGGTATCAAGTTATCCCCCAGAAATAGTCTAATTGCGAAGACAGGCGTGTCGAAATATAGGCTGTAGACCGATTAATAGATCGTATGCCACTCGAACGCGGGACAATCCTCAACAAACGATATCGAATCATTGAAATCCTTGGCCAGGGTGGCATGGGATCTGTTTATCGCGCCATCGACGAAAACCTGGGTGTCGATGTCGCCGTCAAGGAAAACCTGTTTACCACGGATGAATATTCGCGCCAATTTCGTCGCGAAGCGACGATATTAGCTTCTTTACGTCATCCAAACCTGCCCAGAGTTACCGATCACTTCGAAATTGAAAATCGCGGTCAATACCTGATCATGGATTATATCGAAGGGGAAGATTTGCGTGAACGGATGGATCGCGATGGTGTCATGCCCGAAGATGAAGTTGTTGTGATTGGGGTTGCCATTTGCGATGCGCTTACCTATTTGCATACTCGGAAACCACAGGTTGTACATCGGGATATCAAACCCGGAAATGTAAAAATCGCTCCAGACGGTCGAATTTTCCTGGTCGATTTCGGCCTGGCGAAGATTGTTCAGGGCAGCCAGGCAACCACCACTGGTGCAAGGGCAATGACACCGGGATATTCACCTCCCGAACAATATGGCACTGCCCGCACCGATCATCGTTCGGATATTTATTCATTGGGTGCAACGTTATATGTCGCTTTAAGCGGCACTTTACCTGAAGATGGCCTGGCGCGCGCCATGGACCAGGCAGAGCTCACACCCGTGCGACGGCAAAATCCGAAGGTCTCGCGACGATTAGCCGGGATTATCGAAAAAGCGCTCTCCATCCAGCCTGATGCTCGTTTTCAAAGTACTGAAGAGTTTAAGCAGTCTCTACTGGCTGCTGCGAATTCGAATATTCGTCGTACCGCGGGCGAGCTCACGGTCACACCCCCCCCTGTTATAGTGGAGGACGACCCGGATAACCCGAGTCCCAATGGTGGTAAAGCCAGTAATGCAGTTTTTATTACCGAAAATCCGCCCGCCGAGTCAATCAGCCCCATCCGTCCGGTCAACCGACCTACTCCCTCCCATCCCGTGATCCAAAGCCGGCCGCTCAGCCAGCGAAAAAAGAACCTGGGATGCATCCTTTACCTGGCGATCTTAGGGGTGGTATTCCTCACCGCAGGCTGGTTCGCCTATACCAATATTCCCGGTTTTCAATCCCAACTGAACGCCTGGATTGCACCTGCCGCACCAACCCAAATCAGTGGTTTCTTATTTACTCCGACTCCTTCGAATACACCCGAAACGACTGAGTTGACCGTTATTCGCGCAACACACACCCCGGAGGTCACGGTTGAAAGTACGCCAACCCTGCAATCCAGCCCAACAATAACCCCAACGCAGGAGCCAACCCCAACTGCCACGCTCAGCCCCACGCAAGAAAATGAACCGACCCCCGAGCCGGCTTTTTTGGGCAACAGTAATGGTGAGATCGCGTTCGTCTCCACACGCACCGGTATCCCCCAGATCTGGATTATCAATGTCGATGGAGTACGCTTTCGCCAGGTGACGGATTTGCCTGGGGGAGCCTGCCAGCCGGATTGGTCGCCAGATGGAATCCGCCTGGTATTTATTTCTCCTTGCCCGGAACGTAGAGAGTTGTATTTAGGCTCACAATTATGGTCAATCGAAGCGGATGGCACAGGATTGACCGCATTGCTCGGTTCCGCCGCCGGAGACTACGACCCGACCTGGTCGCCAGACGGCACCCGGATTGCCTTTACCAGCCTGAGACAGACTGGCCGGCCGCAGATTTATGTGTTGAACCTGGCAGATGGGGATATTACCCCGCTGGCCACGGAGGGATCGAAAAATATGCAACCGGCCTGGTCTCCGGATGGAAGCAAGATTATTTACGTTTCTACGCAAGGAACCGGTGAACGTTTGTGGTTGATGAATGCGGACGGATCGGACAAGCAACCGTTGACAGATGGTCAGTTTATTGCCAACCTGCCGGATTGGTCGTCGGATGGGGAGAATATTGTCTTTACGGTACGCGAAAATATCGGAGCCTTGCCGAATATACAAATCGGGAAAATCGATCAAGATCCTTTCTCTCCGGTATTTCTGGCTGAAGAAAACGCGCCACGCAGGGATGGAAATATTTCACCGGATGGCTTATGGTTGGTACTGGAAAGTTGGCCTGAAGGTACGGATCATGATATCTGGATTATGAGTATTGATGGTAAGGAATCTCGTGTTCTGGTAGATTTCCCCTTTTACGATTTCAATCCCGTCTGGCGGCCGTTTGTGCTGCTTCCTTGAAGCTTACCCTCCTAATATTTGAATTGATCCAATAACGAATCGGTAGACCGATTCCCATCTTTACGAAGCGCCGCGATCATATCGTTGATTTTTTCTTGCATCACTTTATTTCCACCTACGCAGAAAAATCCTTCTATTGGAATAATTATGAAAAACAAAGTGGTTCGATAAGGTTTGCTTGTAAATTTTTTCACTTTCGGGGATAATTTAGCTGCTGGTATACTTGATGACTGTTGAATTCGGATTATTAGCCTAAACTCGAGGAGGTGAGGGGCGCCTGGCTCCTAAATTTCCCCCATGCAGAATGAATTGTCCAAAAAAATCCGCATCAGTCAGCGCATCATCCTTGGATTACTTTATCTAGTGGGAGTTTTGACCCTGGCAGGATGTTCAGGGAGTGGGAGCGATTTTTCCATCCAATCAGGCGACCCGGTAGTTGTGGTTTTGTTACGGGATGAGGAACCGGGAAGATACACATTAACCTATGAAGGTAAGGATCCAGCCCAGATACGATTCCTCCAAACCATGATTGCCGGTGAAATTTTGCATGTAGATGTCGCCCGTGTAATTCTGCATTCTGGCGATAATGCAGTTCAATTGGTAAATAACAATGTTCCTGAGGGCCAGGAATTTCATATTATGCCTGGTGACAATCTTGAAATTGAAGTGGTTTTTTCCGGGCAAACGCTTGGCTTTAATTACATCCACGGTTTTCGCATCAACTATGACGCGGGTGGAGAAAATTTCACCGTAGATGTGGTCGATCCGAAATCGCCAGAATACCAGTTTCTGATTGATGTCGAATAACCAGATTTCCAAGACAGCATCCGGTCCCGTGCTAACTCTTTGAACAGGCAAAGTGCAGAACATCAAAGGAGATCAACATGACTGCAGAAATCATCGATGGGAAGAAAATTGCTGAAGAAGCGCGGCTTGAAGTAGCCAGGGGTGTAGAAAATCTCCTCGCCGCCGGAAAGCCGAGACCCGGCCTGGCTACAGTGCTGGTGGGAGAAGATCCCGCTTCACAGGTTTATGTGCGTTCCAAACAAAAAGCATGTGCTCAGGTGGGGATTGAATCTTTCGGGTATAAATTACCCGCAACTGCTTCCCAGGAAGAAGTGGATACGCTGGTAGCCGAGCTTAATGCCAATCCGCAGGTCAATGGCATATTGGTGCAACTGCCTTTGCCCAAACATCTGGATGAAGAACGCGTGCTGAATGCCATCAGTATTGAAAAGGATGTGGATGGTTTTCACCCCTTGAATATTGGCAGGTTGGCGCAAAAAGGTCGAGATCCATTATTTATCCCCTGCACTCCGTATGGTGTCATTTATCTGCTGGAACAAACCGGGACAAAAATATCAGGCGCTAATGCGGTTGTTCTCGGCCGATCGAACATCGTAGGGATGCCCGTAGCCCTCTTATTGGTACGGGGAAATGCCACTGTCACGATTTGCCATTCGCGCACCCGAGATTTACCTTCGGTTACACGATCGGCAGATATATTAGTCGCAGCCGTGGGGCGCGCAGAGATGGTGCGGGGTGATTGGGTAAAACCGGGAGCAGTCGTTATCGATGTGGGAGTTAATCGGGTGGATGACCCCACTGTAGAAAAGGGGTATCGCCTGGTGGGCGACGTGGCTTTCGATGAAGTGAAAGAGGTAGCCAGAGCCATCACACCGGTTCCGGGCGGTGTCGGCCCGATGACGATCGCAATGCTGCTCAAAAATACCCTGCATGCTGCCGAGCTGGCTGCCAATTCCTGAAACAATCGGTGGAAATTTGTCTTTAAGGGAATATCCCTAACCGGTACAGGTGGAAGGTATGCATGAATTATTGCCTTCCGCCTGTTATGTTTTCCAGGGTAAAAAAAAAGGAATAAGGAAAAATCATAACCCGACTCTTTCACAAATGGGAAGAATGTCACCATTATGTTGTCAGACAATTGACTTTTATGGCTGGCTTTGCTAAACTATATTTATTGAGCTTGTCTAACAAGTAAGCACCCGGATAATTGTGGACTGAATAAATGCCAACCCTTCTCATCAAGAATGCCACAGTTGTCGCTACCATGGATGACCACCGCCGGGAAATACCGGATGGTGGTTTTTTTGTGCGCGATGGATTTATCGAAACCATCGGTCCCACTTCTGAATTGCCAGACGTCGCCGATGAAATCCTGGATCTAAAAGATCATGTCGTTTTACCAGGCTTGATCAATACCCACCATCATTTTTACCAGACTCTCACCCGCACGGTCCCCGCTGCACAGGATGCCAATTTATTCAACTGGCTAAAAACGCTCTACCCGATTTGGGGCAGGATGCACCCCGAAGATATCCACATCTCTACTAAAACCGCACTGGCCGAACTGGCTTTATCCGGCTGTACAACCGCTGCGGATCAGCTGTATTTGTTTCCCAATGGTTGCAGACTGGATGATGAAATCCAGGCTGCTGGCGAGATTGGCTTACGGATTTGCGCCACACGCGGCTCGATGAGCCTGGGTGAGTCAGCCGGTGGTTTACCTCCTGATGACGTCGTCGAAAATGAAGAGGTGATCCTTAAAGATTCTATCCGCCTGATCGAGACCTATCATCAAAGCGGCGCGGGTGCCATGGTGCAGATTGCTCTGGCGCCGTGTTCCCCTTTCAGCGTAACCGCGGATTTGATGCGGGAAAGCGCTCGCCTGGCGCGTGTTTATGGCGTGCATTTGCATACACACCTGGCGGAAACTGAAGATGAAGAACAATTCTGCCAGGAGGTTTTTGGTTACCGCCCGGTTGGCTATATGGAATCATTGGATTGGGTGGGTGAAGATGTCTGGTTTGCCCATTCCGTTTACGTCAACCCTGCTGAGATTAACATTTATGCGCAGACCGGATGCGGTGTGGCGCATTGCCCAACCTCGAACATGCGCCTTGCATCCGGCATTGCTCCGATTATGGATATGTTGCAGGCTGGCGTCAGGGTCGGGCTGGGAGTGGATGGCTCAGCGTCCAATGATGGCTCCCACATGCTTGCAGAAGCGCGCCAGGCAATGCTCCTGGCACGGCTGAAGGCCGGTGTTTCTGGGGCTTCGAGGTCTGGGCCGCGCACCCAGGAAATCCTTACAGCCCGCCAGGCACTTGAATTAGCCACGCGTGGCTCTGCGGCAATCCTGGGTCGGAAGGATATTGGGCAGCTGGCACCCGGAAGTTGCGCTGATTTCATTGCGATTAACCTCAACCGTTTGGAATTTGCCGGGGCGCAGCATGATCCACTGGCAGCAGTGATTTTTTGTTCACCGGTGAGTGTGGATTATTCCGTTGTGGGTGGAAAAATGATTGTCCGAGAAGGACGGTTAACTACCCTGGATCTTCCCACTCATATCGAGCGCCATAATAACGCTGCGCAGCGCCTGATCCGGGGAGAAGGCTAAGCGTGATCGGTATTGATCAGTCAGATCGAGAAGGAAAAGAGCGATGAATGAAAACCCTTCCATGGCACGCGATTCCCGCCAACTGGTGGAGGTTGCCATAGGGCACAGGTATGCCGACCTGGTAATCCGCCAGGGTCGCTGGGTGTGTGTACAGACAGGAGAGATAATCGCCGGTACAGACATCGCTATCCTGGGTGATCGGTTCGCTTACATTGGTTCAGACGCCACGCATACCATCGGTCCGGAAACTGAAATTATCGAGGCGCAGGGTTATTACCTTGTCCCAGGGTTGCTGGATGCCCATATGCATGTGGAATCCGGGATGGTTACGGTAACTGAATTTGTGCGCGCAGTAGTGCCACATGGCACAACGGGATTATTCATCGACCCCCATGAAATCGCCAATGTATTTGGGTTGGAAGGGGTCAAATTGATGGTCGAGGAAGCCAGAATCCAGCCGATACATGTTTGGGTTCAGGTTCCATCCTGTGTGCCTTCTGCGCCTGGTCTGGAGACTCCAGGAGGCAAGATTGGCCCCCAGGATGTGGCGGAAGCGATGCAGTGGGAGGGTGTTATCGGTCTGGGAGAAATGATGAGTTTCCCGGGTGTGGTTACCGGCGTGGAATATTTACACCAGGAAATGGCCGCTACGCGCCAGGCAGGCAAAGTCATTGGCGGTCATTACGCTTCCCCGGATTTAGGTCTGCCATTCCATGCTTATCTTGCTGGCGGTGCTGAGGACGATCACGAAGGAACGCGG
>JAGUYX010000089.1 GCA_020061145.1 Anaerolineales bacterium
CCTGCCGCCAGAGGAAACCGGTGCTCCCGAGAATGAAACCTCCCCGGCTGAGCCGCCTGCCTTTGATTTCCGCGCCGAAATGCACACCACCCGGATTACTGTAGATCGATTGCTTGAAGAGGGTAAGATTGAAGCCGCGGAGGCGTATATGGAAGCCCGCCGGCGTTATTTATGGGATAACGGTTATCGCATCCGGAAGTTAAACCAGGCCTATTTCGCCTTTCATGGAGCTTATGCCGACGAACCGGGTGGCGCAGCCGGTGAGGACCCGGTAGGCGCGGCTGTGCGGAATTTGCGGCAACGCCACACTTCTCTGGCGGGCTTTTTGAAACAAATTTCATGGATGTGGTCTTACGATCAGTTAAGACGGGAAATCACCGCCTCGCATAACCGTGGCAGCTGAGCTTTCATTACACCTGGTGTTCCGTCAAAAGTGATTGTACAGAAAGACCTGCCTGATAATAGAATACATAAAGCTATGCCCAGGCTTATCAGCGCCGATCTCAAATTTTACCTTGAGCCTGGACAAAGCACTGGGCGCATTGTCAGCCGGTAGAGTGTTGGTAAAATTAGGAATTCTAACGTGGAGAACTACATGCCCAGGACCTTTGGATTATTCATCTTGGTTTTCGCCATTTTGTTGGTTGCCTGCCAGCCAACCTCGACGCCCACTATCGAGCTGACCTCGCCGGGAACGGGCTCAACCCCACGCACCCAGACGCAATCGACGGCTACCGGTGTTTCCCCGGAAGAAACCCTTCCGGATGTGGAGCACACCGCCGAGACCAGCCCGGGTTGCACGGTGGTTACTCGCCGTGGTCAGCCAACCCCGGTTTCCGCCTTCCGGGTAATCGACGACCTCGATCACCTGTTGGGCGATCGACAGGCGCAGATTACGGTCATCGAATATTCCGATTTTCAGTGACCGTACTGCGCTTCGTTTGCGCCCGTGATGGCGCAACTCAAAGAAACCTATGGCGAAAAATTAGGTTTTGTCTATCGGCATTTCCCCCTCTCTTCACACGATAAAGCGGAGATCACCGCCCGCGCTGCAGTGGCGGCTGACTTGCAGGGTAAATTCTGGGAAATGCACGATGTATTGTTCGAAAAGCAGGCCGAGTGGGCCGGCTTAAGCATGGAAGAATTCCGAAATTGGATCGACACACAGGCCGGGGATTTAGGTCTGGAACGGGAGTTATTCCTGCAGGATCTGGACAGCGAGGCAGTCGCCAAACGTGTTCAGCGTGATCTGGACGAAGCCACGAGCCTGGGCCTGCCAGGCACACCCACCCTGGTGATCAATGGGCAGTTTTACAGCGGCCCGCTGGACCTGGTCAATCTTTCTGCCATTTTCCAGTTGATCCTGCTGCAGGAACGCCAGTACGAAAGTTGCCCTCCAACGCTTATTGATTTAAGCCGGCAATATCGGGCAACCATCTTGACCGAAAAAGGGGAAATCGTTATCGAATTGTTCGCCGAACAGGCGCCTCTGGCAGTAAACAATTTCATTTTCCTGGCCCGTAACGACTGGTACGATGACGTGACTTTCCACCGGGTGCTGCCCGATTTTGTTGCTCAGGCTGGAGACCCGACCGGCACCGGTTTTGGCGGCCCCGGATATGCTTTCAAGAACGAAACGCACCCCGACCTGGTTTTCGACCGCGAAGGGCTGGTTGCCATGGCAAATGCCGGTCCGGATTCAAACGGCAGCCAGTTTTTCATCACCTACGGTCCGCAAGAACAATTAAATGGCGGATACACAATCTTTGGCCGGGTAATCGAAGGTATGGACGTGGCGCGCTCACTCTCGCCGCGCAACCCGGCTACCGACCCGGGCGCCTCACCCGGGGACAAAATCCTGGACGTTGTGATCGAGGAGCGTTAGGATGCCCAAACGGACCGACTGGTTGTCGGTGTTGCAATTTGGTCTGAGCTTGCTGGCTGCACTGGGAATGCTGTTTTTCATGATCAGCTTATTGCTGTTCGCGGTCACCAATCTGTTTATCGATGCCGCCAGCACGGGAGAAGGCGAGCTCCTGGGGTTATTGATGCTTGCCGCGAATGCAGGATTCACCATGCTTTTATTGTTGCCATCCGCCTGGTATTCCCTGCTGAACCTGTTTGGACAGCAGGAGCGTGCGCTCGCCTCTCAACCCGCGGCGCGCTCCAGTCTCATCTGGCTGTTCCTGGTTCCCATCCTGTTATCCGCCGGGTATGGCATCACCCGCCTGGGTTCTCCCTGGGTTTATCTGTTGCCGATTTTTCATGTGCTGGTGATTGGGGGCACTGCGGCTGGTTTTTATGCCGCGGGCAGTCGCGGCCTTTCCCCGGGCTCGCGCCAGCGTTTCTGGGGGTTGCTGGCAAGTGGATTGGTGCTCGGGCCAGTGCTGATTTTGATTATCGAAACGGTTTTCCTGATTGTGTTCGGGCTGGCGGCATTGGTAAACCTGACATCCGACCAGGAATTGTTGAACCGTCTGATCCCCTTGCTGGAGAGTTTTCCGGAATCACCGCAGGTATCTGAACAACTCCTGGAGTTGTTAACTCCCTGGTTGTCCAGTCCCCTGGTGTGGATATCGGTGCTGGTGTTTGCAGCCGTGCTGGTGCCGCTTGTGGAGGAAGCCCTGAAGCCAATCGGGATCTGGCTGATTTTTCGCCGGCCGCTCACGCCAGGACAGGGATTTGCTGCCGGTTTGTTAAGTGGCGCCGCTTATGGCATTTTCGAAAGTCTTCCACTGACTGTGACAGGAGAAGGTTGGGCGTCGGTGATGTTGACTCGCGCTGGAACCACATTGTTGCACATCTTCACCACCGGCGTGGTGGGCTGGGGTTTGGCCACTACTTTTCAGACTCGCCGTATTGGCCAGCTGAGTCGAGCCTATCTGGCTGCGGTAATTCTGCATGGATTGTGGAACAGTTTTACGCTGTTAACCACGATCGGCGAGCTTAATCTGGGTAACCTGGCGCCTGATCATCCGCTGCTGGTCCTGGGCCGTATGTCTCCGGTGGGTATACTCACCCTGGCTTCCGGCTCTTTGGTATGTTTGCTGGTCGTTAACCGCTGGTTTGTGCAGCGGCTGGAAGAAGCGGAAAGAGGCGAGTATAATGGGACTTCTGTGCCGGAAGAGACCCTCCGGGTAGATTCCAGTATAGAGAATAGCGAAACGTAAAGGGATTCTGATGGAGTTGATTAACCAATTAATTGATATCTTTCTTCACCTGGACAAGCATCTGGGGAATATAATTCAAACGTATGGTACGTGGACTTATGGATTGTTGTTTTTGACCATCTTTATGGAGACCGGGTTGGTCGTCACGCCGTTCTTGCCGGGAGATTCTCTACTTTTTGCTGCGGGAACATTCGCCGGATTCGGCGACCTGAATATCTGGTTATTGTATGCTCTGGTACTCAGTGCAGCGATAATCGGGGATACAGCCAACTATTGGATTGGGCATTACATTGGGCCGCGTGCTTTCACCAGCAACAGCCGTTTTCTGAAAAAAAAATACCTGGATCGCACCCATGAATTTTACGAACGGCATGGTAGGAAAACCATCATTCTGGCTCGTTTCGTCCCCATTATCCGTACCTTCGCCCCCTTCGTAGCCGGGATCGGAGCCATGAGTTACGGGCGGTTCATCACTTACAATGTGGTAGGTGGTTTCTTGTGGGTGAGCATTTTTATCTTCCTGGGTTATTTCTTCGGACAGTTGCCCCTCGTCCAGAGCAATTTTTCGGTGGTTGTGATCGCAATCATCCTGATTTCTTTGCTTCCGATGGTCTACGAATTTCTGAAAGAACGACGTCATTCGACTGAAACTCAGGCCGCGGCGGATTGACTTTGATTTTTAAATGTGAAAATTGGAGGAAGCTGGTCAATGAACATTCGCATGTGGGTAAAAGCACTGCGGGTTATCCCTCGCCTTACTCGAGAAGAATGGGATACCCTCGACGTGATTTCCCGCTGGCTGGTTGCCACCCGGTCAGTCGTGCTGGTAATGACCTTTATTTCAGCCTCTATTGCCGGTATACTGGCTTTCCGGGAAGGGAAATTCGATTTTCTCCCCTGGTTGTTGCTGACTATCGGCTTATTGATGGCGCACGCCACAAATAATCTGTTGAACGACCTGACCGATTTCCGGCGTGGCGTGGATGCGGATAATTATTATCGTTCTCAATATGGCCCACAACCATTAACCCATGGGTTTATGACGGTGCGCCAGAGCTGGCTGTACACGATCATCACCGGGTTGATCGCTCTGGCGGCTGGCGCATATTTTGTCATCACCCTGGGTAACCCGGCGCTGATTTTGCTGGCAGCCGGTGCTTTTTTTGTCCTGTTTTACACCTATCCCCTCAAATACATCGGCCTGGGCGAAATTGCCGTGCTGCTTGTCTGGGGACCACTGATGATTGGCGGCGGGTATTATGTGATTACCGGGGAGTGGTCCTGGCAGGTGTTACTGGCGGGTTTGCCCTACGCTCTGGGAGTAACCGGAGTGATCTTTGGCAAGCATATCGATAAAATCGAACCGGATCGGGAGAAGGGCATCCACACACTGCCGGTGCTTTTAGGCGAAAGGAATTCTCGCCTGGGGTTGCTGGTCATGACCATTCTACAATATCTGCTGATCCTGTATCTGGTTTTGACCGGCTTTTTTACCCCGGCCATGCTGGTCGTTTTCCTGACTTATCCCCTGTTTAAACAGGTGTGGGCGGTTTACCGGGCGCCGCGACCTGAAAGCCCTCCGCCGGATTACCCGCGCGATGCCTGGCCTACCTGGTTTGTCAGCTTTGCCTTTATCCACAATCGCCGCTTTGGTTCGTGGTTCTTATTGGGTTTGCTGGTGGATGCAGCTCTGCGTGGCCTGGGAATCCTTTAGCCTGCCGCTTTTCCTGCCTGAGCGCCCAGCGCAACCACAAAGGCCACTGCATAACGCAGCGAGTGACTCAAACTGAGCGACCACGTGTGAATACCCAGCTCCGCAGCGCGGGTTTGCGCCTGACCGTATAAAAAAAGCATCGGCTCCCGGTCTGGCCCACGCCGGATTTCAATTTCCTGCCAGGCGACCGGTCCGATGCCGGTGCCCAGCGCTTTGGCCACCGCTTCCTTGGCGGCGAACCGTGCCGCCAGAGAGGACATGTTTTTCCCCACTTCCGCCAGCTCCTGATGGGTGTAAACGCGCTCCAAAAAGCGCTTATCGTAACGCTCGCAAATCGAGCGTACGCGCTCGATCTCGATTAAATCCACCCCGGTGCGCAGGATCATCTGCCCTCCGTTTTCTGTTTTTGTGAAGCTGCTTCGAATTTCCGCCGGGGGCCGGCAATTGCAATCCCCAGGCGATCCGGGTTTAAGCAGCGCCTGGCGACTTCCAGAATCTCTTCCCGGGTGACTGAGTTAACCAGGTCTGCAAACCGCAAATAAAAGTCCAGGTCCAGCTCGTAACGTTCCAGATTGATCAAGGCGGCAGCCACACCGCTGTTGCTCTCCAGCGAAAGCGGCAGGTGCCCGATGAAATTCGCCTGGGAATCTGCCAATTCGTCGGGATCGACCAACTCCTGCGTAAATCGCCGGATCTCCTGGATGATCAGCTCCACCGCACGCTCGCTGTTTTGTGGGTCGGTCCCGGCGGCAATGTACCACGGCCCGGGGCCAATCCCTCCGCTGAGGCTGCTATAAGCATAATAAGCCAGGCCGTTTCGCTCGCGCACCACATCTCCAATGCGTCCGTACATACCAAACTGGCCCAATATACTGTTTCCCAGGGCCGCGGCATAGTAAGCCGGGTCGCGGCGCTTTGGCCCAGGCGCGCCGATGATCAAATCTGCCTGGCTTTTACCGGCAAGCGTTATATAACGACTGACCTGTTGCTTCAAAGGCGTGACTGGGGGTAATTGTATGGGAGCAGGTTGAGCCGGGTTGCGCCAATCCCCGAGCTGCTCCGCTACCAGGTCCACCGCACGTTGCGGCTCTATCGCGCCCACCACGGCGATGACCATTCCGCGCGGGCCATAATTGCGCTGGTGGAAGTCCACCAGGTCCTGGCGAGTAATCCGGTTGACCGTTTCAGGTGTACCCTCCTCTGGTTGGCTGTAAGGATGACCGGCATAAACTATCTGGTCGAAGGTTAGCGAGGCGATTTCAGCGGTATCCTGCGCCTGAATTGCCAGGTGGGTCAGGATCTGGGCGCGTAAACGCTCGATTTCTTCAGCAGGGAAGGTTGGTGAGCGCAGTGTTTCGTTTAAGAGATGCAACAGGAGCGGCAGGTCTTCTGCCAGTGCCTTGCCACCAAAACCGGTAGTATGCGTCCCGCCATTGTAGCCGAAACTTGCCCCGGCGGTTTCCAACAAATCGAAGATTTGATCGAAGCTATATGCAGCCGTGCCGCGCATTAATGCCAGCGAGGTGAACTCAGCCAGCCCAAGCCGGTCTGGTGGGTCAAATAAAGCCCCCACCTCCAGATATCCGCTGAGGGTGACCGAGGGGCTGCTGTAATTGGCGCGCGCCAGCACTGTGATTCCATTGGGCAATTGGATGCGGAGGACATCTGTCGAGCTGGGTAAAGAATGAGGGTGGTTATTCGTCGTCATGAATTTCTCCCGTCGGCAGATAAATTCCCAGTACCCGGTTTTCCGGCAGCAAATATTGCTGCGCCGCTCGCTGAACATCCTGGGGAGTGACCGCTTCCAGCCTCTCCAGGTAGGTGCGAAACCAGTTGTAATCGGCAAACATTTCGGCATAACCCAGCCAGAAAGCCTGGTTGGAAATGCTTTCGCTGCCATAAGCAAAGAGGGCGCGCGCCTGTTTGACCGCCCGAGCCAGTTCCTCTGCCGGTGGTGGACTATCCTTGAGGCGTTTGAATTCAGCTTCGGTGACCCGCAGGGCAGCTTCCGGGTCGCTGCTTGGGTGAATGGTCAGGAGAATATTATATAAAAAGGGGTCGATTGTTGCCTGCAAACCACCGCTCACACTGACCGCCAGTTCTTTATCCACCAACGCCCGGTACAGGCGGGAAGTTTTATTGGAGATACCTCCGCCGAAGAGATTCAGGCTGCTGGGACCGCATAACAGGCTGTCCAGCACCGTCAGGGGCAGAAAATCAGGGTGGTTGGCAGAAGGTACATGATAAGCGAGTTGGACGTAGGTGGTTTCTCCCGGCCCACGCACGGTAACCTGTTTTTCACCAGTAGGCGCTGGCTCGGGGGATAGTACGCGTACCGGTGCCCCACCAGCCGGGATTACGGCATATAACCGTTTCAATTGTTCCAGCATGGCGGCGGTTTCGAAATCACCCGCCAGTGCTACGATTGCGTTCGCGGGTGTGTAATACTGGCGATAATGCCGGTATAGATCATCACGCTGGATGGTGTGCAAATCGGCCATATTTCCAATCGTTTCGTGCCCATAGGGGTGTTGCTGAAAAGCCGTGGTCTGGATCTCTTCGCCCAGGCGGAATAAGGGTTCATTTTCATTGCCCTGGCGCTCAGAGATGATGACCGTGCGTTCTGATTCAACTTCCCGCGGGTCGAAAAGACTGTTGACCATACGATCAGCCTCGAGTTCCAGGGCCAGGTCGATTTGATCAGCGGGCATGGTTTCGTAATAGGTGGTCCAATCCAGGTAAGTCATGGCATTCCAGTAACCGCCGCCGCGCGAGATGGCTTTATCCAGCACCCCGGCAGGGAAACGTTGGGTACCTTTGAATTGCATGTGTTCTACCCAATGCGAAATACCGGTTTTTCCCGGTGTTTCATCGCGCGAGCCAACCCGGTACCAGACCCAATGACTGATGATCGGGGCAGTATGAATCTCTTTTAACAAAACAGTAAGGCCATTTTCCAGTTGTAAACGTGTAAAATCTTCAGACATCCGGTCTCCATTTAACTCGTGAACTGTTGTGATGGGTACACCTGTTTCAGGGCAGGGTAATTAATCTTCCGCTCGCGGATTCTCAGGAAATTCTTATACAAATTAAACCCTTTTTGTGGGTTATCGGACTTGTGAAAACTTTCCCTTAAGGCTATAATGCCTCTGTCCAGGAGTCCGTGAATATGCTGGCAGGCAGACATTATAAAGCATCAGGGCCATAATCAACGAGTTGCATGAATGAATCGTTATGCCTTGAGAAAAGGATAAATTCCGCTGCAGCCAATCACCTGGTGGTGTTGCAACATGCGAAGCGTAAAAACAATATTCCTGATCCGGGGGGTGAGCTGGTTTCGGGACGGGTTATCTGGATACAGGCGGGGTTTGCAGGAGGTCTATCTACATGAGCGAAGAGCATAAAGTCTACATGGTAGCTGTCGTTGGAGCCGGTCCGGCAGGTATATACGCGGCCCGGCAATTATCCCAAGGTGGGGCCCGCGTCACGCTGATAAATCGAGATATTAAACCGGGTGGTCTGGCCGAATATGGCATATACCACGACAAATATAAGATGAAGGAAGGGTTGCGCCGGCAGTTTCGCAACATCCTGGCGGACGAAAATATCGATTACTTTGGCAATCTGACCGTCGGTGCTCAGGGCGATCTCACCCTCGACGATTTACGCAGCCTGGGATTCCAGGCGGTGCTGGTGACCGTAGGCGCCCAGGGCACCAAATGGCTGGGGTTGCCGGGCGAGGAGTTGAAAGGGGTCTACCATGCCAAAGATCTGGTTTACCACTATAACCAGTTGCCTCCATACAGCCTCCAAAAATTTGAAATCGGCCGGCGAGTGGCTTTGATCGGTGTGGGGAATGTGATGATGGATATCGCCCATTGGCTGGTGCGCGACTTGAAAGTCGATGAAGTGGTCGCCATCGCCCGGCGCGGCCCATCGGAGGTGAAATTCTCCAGGGCTGAGATGGAAAATGTCGGCAGCAACCTGGATATCGCCGCGCTGGAAGCAGAGATCGAGCGCGTTCGCCCGGCTGTCGAAGCTGTGGGTCAAAATGTGGATGAATCCAAGGCATTTATCCTTTCCGGGGTACCCAAAGCCCTGCCGCGAAATTCGGATACCCGTTTCCGCTTTGAATTCCTCACTTCTCCCCGGCGTATCCTGGGGGATGAGCAAGGGCAGGTAACCGGTCTGGAAGTCGAAGATACCCTGCTGGAATTACGCTCAAATGGAGATACCCGGGCAGTGGGCACTGGCAACTATCGCGTGCTGGATGTGGATACGGTGGTCTTCTGCATCGGAGATCGGGTGGATAATTCCTTTGGTCTGCCGGTGGAGTGGAACGAATTTGTCAAAAACCCAAACCCGCGTTTTCCTGTGGAAGGGAATTCCTACGAAGCTTACGATCCGCAAGCGCAGAAACCGATTGAAGGTGTATTTGTAGCTGGCTGGTCGCGCCAGGCGAGTTATGGCCTGGTGGGAATGGCGCGAAAGGATGGCGAAAATGGGGGGCGCGCCGTTTTACAATACCTGGAAACGCTGGGCTATGCGGAGCGGCCTCAGGAAATCAGTCAAAATTTCCGGCGTTTACTGCGACAACTGGAACATCCGGTGATCGCAAAAGAAGATTGGCAGCGCCTGGAACAGATCGAACAACAACTGGCAATCGAAAAAGGGCTGGAGTGCTATAAATTCAGCACCAATGAGGAGATGCTGGAAGCTCTGGGGCTGGTCTCCCTGACCCCGGCGTAAAGCTGAAATATGTCAAAAATATGTGCCGGACATC
>JAGUYX010000200.1 GCA_020061145.1 Anaerolineales bacterium
AAAAAAGGCCGCTTCCGCCGCAACCTGCTGGGTAAACGCGTCGATTACTCCGGACGCTCGGTGATCGTGGTTGGGCCAAAACTTAAAATCCACCAGTGCGGCCTGCCAAAAAACATGGCCCTGGAGCTATACCGGCCTTTCGTCATTTCCCGCCTGGTACAGAGCGGTTACGCCAATAACGTCAAAGGCGCCAAACGATTCATTGAACGCAATCGTCCGGAAGTCTGGGAAGTGCTGGAAGAAGTCATCAAGGAACGCCCGGTGTTGTTGAACCGTGCGCCAACCCTGCACCGCCTGGGCATTCAGGCCTTTGAACCGATCCTGATCGAAGGCAGCGCCATCCAGTTGCACCCGCTGGTAACCACCGCCTTTAACGCCGACTTCGACGGCGACCAGATGGCAGTGCATGTACCGCTTTCACAAAAGGCAGTGCTGGAAGCGCGCGATCTGATGCTTTCTGCCCGCAACCTGTTAAAACCGGCGGATGGCGAGCCGATCATCAGCCCTTCCAAAGATATGGTACTGGGTGTGTATTACCTGACCAACAGCGATCGGCTGGAGCATCCTGGAGACGGGCGCATATTCGGAAGTATCGATGAAGTGCGCCTGGCATACGAGCTGGGCCAGGTGGTCGTTCGTTCGCACATCAAGTTGTTGATCGACACCTGGTTCGATGATGAAAACAATCGCCTGGATAAACCGGAAACTCGCCTGGTCGAAACTACCGTGGGACGAGCGCTGTTCAATGCCATCCTGCCAGACGAAATGAAATATGTCAACTGGTCGCTGGATAAAGGCGCAGTAAAAGACCTGATTGCAGATGTGTATGAAATCTGCGGCGAGGGAGTGACCACACACGTGGCAGATCTGGTCAAGGATATCGGTTTTGAATATGCCACCCGGTCAGGTTTTTCCATCGCCGTCTCAGATGTGACTGTTCCCGGAGAAAAACCGGAGATTATCACGCGCGCCCTGCAGGAATCTGACGCAGTGGAACGCGATTATCGCCGCGGGCTGCTCACCGAACAGGAGCAAAACGATCATCTGATCGAGATCTGGCAGCGCACCACGAACACAGTTGCCGAGGCAGTTAAACGCTCTATGGACCCCAATGGCAATATCGCCACCATGGCAAATTCCGGGGCAACCAAAGGTGGTTTTGGCCCGATTTCGCAGATGGCGGGTATGCGTGGCTTGATGGCTGACCCCTCGGGGCGCATCATTCCATTGCCTATCCGTTCCAACTTCCGGGAAGGCCTGACCGCCATCGAATACTTCATCTCAACCCATGGCGCCCGCAAAGGTCTGGCAGATACCGCCCTGCGCACCGCGGATGCCGGTTACTTGACCCGTCGTCTGGTAGACATTGCGCAGGATATGATCGTCAACGATGTCGATTGTGGCACCACCGACGGGATTATCATCCGCAGCAGTGATAATATCGCCGGACAATCCATGGGCAGCCGGTTGTTTGGGCGGGTCGCCGCGGAACGGATTGTCGATCCGCAAACGGGTGAAATTTTGCTCGACCGGAACGAAATCCTGGATAAAGATGATCTGCGGCGGGTGCTTAAATCCGGGGTGCAGGAAGTCAAAGTCCGCTCGCCCCTGACCTGTGAAATGCGCCATGGTGTCTGCGCCAAATGTTACGGTATGGACCTCGGGCGCGGTGAACTGGTCGCCATCGGTTCCGCAGTTGGTATTGTGGCGGCTCAGTCCATTGGCGAGCCGGGCACGCAGCTAACTTTGCGTACCTTCCACAGCGGTGGTGTGGCCGCGGGTGGAGATATCACCACCGGTCTCCCCCGTGTGGAAGAGCTCTTTGAAGCCCGCAAGACCCCCAAGGGTGAAGCAGTGATCACCGAACTGGGTGGCAAGGTGCACATCGAACAATCGGATCGCTACAGCGACCTGCGCGTGGTGCGTATCGAGCACGCCGAAATGATCCACGACGAATATGACCTGCCCAAAGGTTGGGAAGTGATGGTGGAAGACGGCAGTGAGGTAAACGCCGGGGATGTGCTGGCTCAAATGGGCGAGGGCACCATCGTTGCTCAGAACAGCGGGCGTGTCCGCCACGAGAAGCAAAAAGTGGTTGTTTCTTACGAACAGCGCGAGGAAGCGGAGTATGAAATTCCCAGCACCTCCCGCCTGCTGGTCAAAGAGGGCGAACGCGTGGAACCCGGTATGCCCTTGACTGAAGGCTCGCTGAACCCGCACGCCATCCTGCGCATCCAGGGACGTGAAGCCTGCCAGATTTATCTGCTCAAAGAAGTGCAGCAGGTGTACCGCTCGCAGGGGCAGAACATCAATGATAAGCATTTCGAGGTGATCATCCGCAAGATGATGTCCAGGGTGCAAATCACCCGTCCAGGCGATTCCGAATTTCTGCCGGGCGACCTGGTTGACCGGCTGGAGTTACTGTTGGTGAATGAACAGCTGCTTGCGCAGGGTAAACGCCCGGCAAAATCTCTGGAGATTCTCTTGGGAATCACCAAGGCCTCTCTGAGCACGGATTCGTTCCTGTCGGCTGCTTCTTTTCAGCACACCATCAAAGTGCTCGCCGGCGCAGCCATCTCTTCTTCGGAAGATCCACTGTATGGTCTCAAAGAAAACGTGATCATCGGGAAGTTAATTCCCGCTGGCACCGGATTTGTCCCCGGGCGTTTCGTTCAAAGTGAGCCGGCTGTGGTGGCAGAAATGGCAAACTCCGAGGCCTCAGAAACCCCGGAACCCCAGGAACCTGCGCTTGAACCCCTAATGGGGGAAGAACCTCTGGCAGAAGCTGAGGAACACGCTCCCACCGTTACAGGGGATTAATCTCGGGAGAGTTTTTGACCGGTAATATGCAGGGCTGTCCGCCAACAACGGGCAGCCCTTTTCCTTTGGGTTGACGTTTTGCTTCTTTCCCCTTAAGATAAATTTGATTGACTTCATTCTCAATAAAATTATGCAACCATGGGGGTGGTAGAATATCCGCCCGATGCGGTGGAGTGTTATTTAATCCGTGAGGAGTATATCTATGGTTCTGGGCGAATTGGGTCTGGTGCGCAAAATTGATATTGACCAGGAGATGCAACAGGCATACCTGGATTATGCCATGAGTGTGATCGTGGCGCGTGCCTTGCCGGATGCGCGGGATGGCTTGAAACCTGTTCACCGGCGTATTCTTTATGCCATGCACGACATGGGTTTGCAACCGAATACCGGGCATAAAAAATCGGCGCGCATCGTTGGCGAGGTGCTGGGTAAATATCACCCGCATGGCGAAGTCGCTGTTTATGAAGCCATGGCGCGTATGGCGCAGGACTTTTCCACGCGTTACCCTCTGGTGGATGGGCAGGGTAACTTCGGCAGCATGGATGGGGATTCACCCGCCGCCATGCGCTACACCGAAGCCCGCCTGGCAGCCTTGAGTACCAACCTGTTACAGGACATTGATAAAAGCACGGTCGATTTTGTGGACAATTTCGACGGTACCTTGCAGGAACCGGATGTGTTGCCGGCTGCCTTACCGAATCTGTTATTAAACGGCGCAACGGGGATTGCAGTGGGTATGGCGACCAGCGTGCCCCCCCATAATTTGAGCGAGGTGGTGGATGCTCTGAAATTTATGCTGGAAAACTGGACTCGCCTCGATGACATCAACGTCGATGACCTGATGACCTTCATCCACGGGCCAGACTTCCCGACCGGGGGCATCGTGATCCAGGAAGCCGACCAGGAAGGGCTGGCGGCGGCTTATGGCAGTGGTCGAGGACGTATCACCGTACGCGCCCGGGTACATCTGGAGGAATTGGATCGGGGGCGTAATCGGATTGTGGTCACCGAGCTGCCCTACATGACCAATAAATCCACCTTAATCGAGCGGATTGCCTCGCTGGCGCGGGAGGGCCGTTTGGAAGGCATTACGGATTTACGCGATGAATCTGACCGGCATGGTATGCGCATTGTGATCGAGTTGACTAAAAATACCGATGAGTTGAAGTTACTGCGTGAACTCTACAAAAGTACCCCCATGCAAAGCACTTTCAGTATCATTATGCTCGCTCTGGTCAATGGCGAGCCGCGCACCCTCAGCCTCAAGCAGGCATTACGCGTATATCTCGACCACCGGCACGAAATTGTGCGCCGGCGCAGTGAACATGATCTGGCTAAGGCGCAAAAGCGCGCCCACATCCTGGAAGGATTGCGCATTGCCCTTAAATTCCTGGATGAAGTCATCAGTCTGATTCGCCGCTCGCCGGATGTGGAAACCGCCCGTGAACGCCTGATGCGCAAGTTTAACCTCAGCCAGGAGCAAGCCCAGGCAATCCTGGACATGCCTTTACGCCGGCTGGCCTCCCTGGAGCGCAAGAAAATCGAAGATGAGTATAAAGAGCTGGTGGCGCTGATTAAGGAGTTACACATCCTGCTGAAATCGCCCAAAAAGATGCGCGAGGTCATCGCCGCCGAGCTGAACACCATCAAGGAAAAATATGGGGATCGCCGCCGGACTCAGATTGTCAAACTGGAAGGCGGCGATACCAAATTGTCGTTGTTGACCGCCACAGATCTGACCCCTTCCGCCGAAGTTTGGGTTTCAATTTCCGAAGATGGGCGAGTAGGTCGTTTTCCGGAAGGTAAAGCGCCTCGCCCAAGTGGTAGCGATGTCGCTTACTGGTTATTGCAGGTGAACACGCGGGATGTCCTTTATCTGGTAACGGATAACGGTGAAGCTGCCACGGTGGCTGTGAACGCCTTACCTCCGGTCGAAAAGCCCTCTGAGGGAACGCCATTTGCGGAAATTTCTGCCCTGGGAGCGGACGATGTGCTGGCAGCCGCGTTCGCCCTGCCAACCAATGGTGATTTGCCTGCCGATTGGTATGTACTTACCGTTTCGCGATTATCCATGATCAAGAAAACTCCCGTCAGCGAGTTGCCGGGTCTTTCCGCCCGCAAATTTACCCTGGTTAAGATCAATGATGGCGATCACCTGGGCTGGGTGCGCCTGACGGACGGCGCAAAACAAATTTTATTGGCTACAAAAGAAGGTATGGCAATCCGTTTTGCCGAAGAAGAAGTCCGCCCCATGGGACTGGTTGCTGCCGGTGTGACCGGAATGAAACTCCAGAGAACAGACGAAATCGTTGGAGTTGAGTTGCTCCCCGAAGACGGGGAAATTTTCCTGATCACTTCCGACGGGCGCGCCAAGCGCGTTCCGGTCGACCAATTTCCGGTCCAGGGGCGGTACGGGCAGGGAGTGATCGCCTGGAAATTACCCGCCAGGACGTATCTGGCAGGAATGGCTGTGGGTAAGGGCACCAGCCGTGTAACCCTGCATTTGATGAAAATGGCCGCCAAATCTATGCGACTGGATGAAGCGCCCCTGCAGACACGCAGCGCCCGCGGGCAGCAGGTGCAGGAATTGAAAAAAGGCGACGAAGTATTGCGGGTATTATTGCCGCGTGAATTACCCCGCATGGAATGGGTCGCTCAAACGGAGCCGCCGAAAAAAAGAGCTACGCCCTCCAGGCGCACTAACCCGGCATCTGCATCTGAGGATGGTGGGAGGAAACCTTCGCCAGCCAGGAGCAAACGCAGGGCTCAGCCGCAGAAACCTGCCGGACAGACTCAGAAGCGCACCAGCGGTGGAACCGGCGCCAAGCAGACCCCCCAAACCGCCGATAAAACTCCTGGAAAAACGCCAGCCAAGGGAAAAACACCACCAAAAACAGACACCGGGCGAAAAAAACCGCCCACAGAATAAACAGAATTACCCCCTGTCGTCCAATAGAGCCGGCACTTTTATGTCGCTGCTGTTTACACTGCCTGGCGAATAGTGTAATTGGAATAGTGGTAAGCGATTTTGCCTTGCAGCAACCCCAGGGTATCGCTGCCGTTGTAGATATTGCCCGCGCTGGAAGTAGCCGTCCAGGACAGGTGGCGTGTGTTGCCAGCGCCGGATGAGGCGACCAGGTTGAATTTCCCATCCGGTAACCGCCGGGTTAACAGGTCTGCAAAATACTGGCCCAGCGCTTCCTGCCCCTGGATAGTGCGGCTGGCGGAGATATGTACTGCAGTCGGGGTGTAGAGACCGGTGACCTGTTGCGGATCCCGCTGGTTAAGCGCCTGAATATACTGCTGGACGATATCCGGCGGCGGTTTGGTTTCTTCCCATTGAAACTCAGCGATCACCTTCCACAATTCCGGCATGCGCGCTCGGGTGGAATCCCACGACCAGAAATTCACCCCTTCCAGCTCCAGGTTACGCGCAGTTTCCATGAATTCGACCACTTCACTGGCCGTGGGTTGCCAGCCATGCTCTGGGAAGGCTGCCCCGGTAGGGAATATGGGCCGGAAGGGATTCAGGTTTTGAAACTCGCGCACACTCCGCACGAGTTGGGCTCCGGGATTGTTGGCTTTCATCCAGTAAACCTGAGGCATGTTCAGGTCGCAGCGTTCCAAAAACTCCCGCCAGGGCAACTGGGGATGGTAAGACGGGTAGCGAAAAGACGACAGGGCGACCAGGGTATCGGGTAAACCCAGGCGGATTTGCTGCATAAACCGGCTGGCTGCGGCGCGTTTACCCGGTTCTTTGTATTCCATTTCGGCGTCGATCACATAACCATCCAGCTCGAGCTCACGCATCCGCCGCACGGCGATACGCGCTTCACCGATCGGATCATTGCCGTAGATGTAATGCCAGCCCAACACCTGGATACCGCGCGACCTCAACGCCTGGGTCAACGGCGGCACCAGATCGATCTTTTTTTCATAATCGTAATTGTATTTATAGATGCCGTCGGCGATTTTGACGAGCACATGCGTCAGGCCGGCCTTTTGGGCTTCGTAAGCAATCAGATTTGGATTGCCCCCCTCACACGCCGCGATTTTCCAGAGATAAAAACCTTTTCCTTGTAAAATCATCCTGCCTCTGTCCTGTACGAACAATTCAGGGCACCCCCGCCGCCTGGTAGATCACATCCATCACCAAAGATTGGATGGGCAGCAACACATCCGCCCCGGTGGTGGGCACAAAATAGCGGGATACATGCTGCGTGCCGATAAAGAACCGCTGTATTTGCTCTGTACTGTGCACTTTTAGTGCCAGAGGGAGCAGAGGTGTTAAATCATCCAGGCTTAGATTGGTCTCCACGTTGTCCCGGTATATCGAAAACAACTCGGGAGCGCGCCGGACGGCGTCCAGGCTCATCAGGCGGTTGAAAATTGCTTCAACCACTTCCTGCTGGCGACGGGTGCGGTCAAAATCGCTGCTGGTGTACCGCGAGCGCACATACCACAATGCCGTCTCTCCATCCATGTGGACTGTGCCCGCCTGCACTGTATAACGCCCGATTTTGTCCCGGTGATCGGTCAAAGTTTGGCCAACTTCGACATCGATGCCCCCCAGGCTATCGATGGTGCGCGTAAAACCATTCAAGTTGATCATCACATAATAATCCGGTCGCAAGCCGAAGTTATATTCGAAGGTCTGTTGTAACAGGGAAAACCGGCCCAATCCAAACACGGTATTGATCCGGTTGGAGGTATACCCCGGAATGGGGAGATACAAATCGCGAGGGAAGGAAGTCATGGTGGCAGTGCCCAGGCCGGGATTGAGCGTGAGCAGGATGATCGTATCGGTGCGGAAACTGGGATCGCCTGGCCGTTGATCCGAGCCCAATAGCAGAATGTTCACCTGGTCTGCCGGGCGGCGATAATAATTACCTTGAAGGGGTAACTCTGTTGCCGTGGGGGTGGGAATCTGAGCGCTTGCCTGGAGAGTAGGCTGGCGGGTAGGAGCCACAATTGGAGTGGATTGCACCGGGAGGAATGGCGTCGCGGTTGCAGTGGCGTTTGGCGGGACGGTTACCAGAAAGGCGCGCACTTCTCCCACACCTCCCAAACCTGCTTGCGGAAGGGGACTGGCGATCAAGGATTGCAGCTCACAGCCAGCCAGAATCAGCCAGGCAAACGATGCCAGTAGAAGCAGTAAAATCCGTTTACTCATCCAGGTTTTCCAGGATATAAAACGTCAGCGCCGGTTCTCTGGTTCCCAAACCGCCGGATGTTCGATCACCAGGTTAGGTGCGGATGTTTCGGTTGGGATAGCTGTGCTGGCGATCGTTGGGGTGGCTGTCGGTGTAAAGGTCGCTGTGGCAGTGCTGGTAGCTGTGGGTGTAAGGGTCGCTGTGGTAGTGCTGGTAGCTGTGGGTGTAAAGGTCGGTGTGGCAGTGCTGGTAGCTGTGGGTGGATTGGTCGGCAATGGAGTTTGGGATGGCATAGGCGTGCTGGTAGGCGGGATGGGGGTCTGTGTGGGCATCGCTGTCGGCGTAGGCGGCAACGAGGTCGGTGTAATCGTGTTTACCGGCTGAGTGATGGATGGCGGCTGTGTTTGGCCGGGCGTGGGGCTGAGCGCCGGTTGGGGGGTATGCGAGGCAGTTGATGTTGGTGTAAGGGATGCCACATATGGCACACGCAAGATGTCGCCTGGATGGATGATGGTATACAGGCTGATACAGTTGGCATTGGCAAGCGTGTGAGGAGTGATGCCGAATAAATTCGCGATTTTGTACAATGTATCGCCGCGTTGCACTACATACCTGCCAGGCCAGGTGGTATTGGGCACGCAAGCCACAACCCGGGTGGGTGCCGCGGAGGGGGTTTTGGAAGGGCGATTGTCCTTTTCACTGCCCGGATCGACAGATTGGATTTCTTCAGACGTGCCTGTGCTGGTTGTGGTCGGGGTCATCGTAAGGGTAACCGTAATCGTCGGGGTAAAAGTCAGCGTGGCGCCGCGGGGAGATAAAAATGGGTCGGTGGGGCGACCGGCGGCGACAACAGGTGTATTCGTGGGGATTAATGCAAATGTCATGCCTGTTTCGGCAAAAGACACCATAACACCCCCCATGACCAGGGACAGGCTGATCCCCGCCAGCAACAAACTGAACGCCAATCGTTTCAAATCCATTAAATCCCCCAACCTGTGGCGGGATTGTTGTTTTCCGCTACCGGCAAAAGGACACAAAACGTGGAGCCTTTCCCCATGACCGTGTCCACCCAGATGCGCCCGTTCAAAGCTTCAACCAGATTTTTTGCCACGGATAACCCGACGCCGGTATCCCCGACGCCCTGAATGAGAGGATTATCCGCCCGATATAAGCGGGAAAACACGCGGGGCAGATCATCTTCCGGAATGCCTCCCCCTGAGTCGGTTATCTGTAAAAGAACGTAGTCCAGGCTTGCCCCTTCGTTTTCTGCTTTCTGAACGCTCAGGACAATTTCGCCATTTGGTGGTGATGCCGCTCCGGCATTTTGCAGCAGGTTGATGACCACTTGCTGGACGGCATCCTGATCGGCCTGTATATGCGGTAAATTATCCGGCAGGTCCACGCGCAAGGCGATATTCTTTTCAATCATCCGGGCGCTGGTATGGGTGATGGCTTCATCAATCACTTCGTTCAGGTCGACTTCTACAGGCTGCAGAGCGGTAGATTCTTGCTCCAATGTACTGACCCGGATCAGGTCTTCGATCAAGGCGCCCATGCGTTCGGTGGAAGCTTTGATACGTTCGAGAAATTTCCGCTGCAAAGCGCCCAGAATACCCACCGATTCCCCCAGTAACAGATCCGTATACCCGGTAATTGAGGACATCGGTTGTCTCAGTTCCTGGGCTATCGAAAGCACGACTTCCAGATGTTCGCCATCCACCTGGCGGGCTGCTTCCAGGTATTTCTGGTCCACCTGGGATAGTTGCTGTTGCAGGCGTGCCAGTTCAGCCAGTGTGCGGCGTAGTTCTTCTTCCAGTTGATCAGCCTGTTGGTAAGGCGTGGCGGTTCTCCAGCGTTCCAGCTCAGCCTGCATTCTCAAGTTTTCCGCCTGCAATTCCTCCGCCAACCGGATTAGTTCCGGGTCCGGTTCGGCTGGAGGCGCAGTTATCTG
>JAGUYX010000157.1 GCA_020061145.1 Anaerolineales bacterium
GCACCCTGACAGAATTCCAGGCGCGCAATCGGGAAAACATTCTCAACAATCAGATGCTGGCTTTGAAAAACGCTCACGCCATTCAACTGGCTGATTTGCAGTCCAATCAGCGCCTGTTAAGTGATATCGAGGGATTGATCGAACAATTAAGTTCCCAATCAGCCGGCAACCCGGTTTCGCCCTCGCTATTGCTCAGTGCGATGTTATTGCAAAACCGTGCCTATAACGAATCTGTGGTGATCAACGAAGGGGTAATGCCGGTCAATCCTCTTCAAATACAGATGAACAACACACCGGAAAACACACCTACGGTGCGCGAACTGATTCAGGAACTGGAAGCTTTATCGGCTGTGGTCGAAGCTCAAATGGTCACCCAGAATGAGCAGCTTTCGGCGCTCGAGCCCCAAATCACAGAAACGCAGCGCCAGCTCCAGGAAACCCTTGCAGAGAAAGACAACCTCTTTAACCAACAGACAATCGCTCAGGAGACCTACCTGACCCTGGCGCGCAAAGTCGAAGAGGCGCGTATCGCCTCGCAGGATACCAGCGGGCAGGTGCGCCTGGCCAGTTACGCCTTACCCAGCGACGAACCTTCCTCCCCCGGGCGGATGACATTTACAGTCGCAGCCGGTGGGACTGGACTGTTGCTCAGCATGGTGGGTGTTTTGCTGCTTGCCTGGTGGAGAAGCCCTGGCGAAACCCACCCGACGCCAGACAAATCACCCGGCAGCCAGGCCTCTGCCTGATTCGCAACATGAAATTTCTCGATACCTCCCTGCCAGGCGTGAAAATCATCGAGCCGGTGGTTTATGGGGACCCGCGCGGTTTCTTCATGGAAACCTTCCAGGCATTACGATTTGCCGAAGCCGGTCTTCCTACCGAATTTGTGCAGGATAACCATTCCGGTTCACAACGCGGCATCCTGCGCGGCTTGCATTACCAGATCCGCCAGACTCAGGGAAAATTGGTACGGGTTGTAAGGGGTGAAATTTTCGATGTGGCAGTGGATTTACGCCGCAGCTCGGCGAGTTTTGGCAAGTGGGAAGGGGTGATTCTCTCGGCAAAAAATCACCGCCAGTTATGGATCCCCCCGGGTTTTGCTCATGGGTTTTATGTATTGAGCGATTGGGCAGAAGTAGTCTATAAAACCACCGATTATTACGCTCCACAGTGGGAGCGTACCTTGCTGTGGAATGACCCGCAGGTGGGCATTGGCTGGCCGTTAATCGGCGGTGCGGCCCCGCGAATATCGGAAAAAGATGAACAGGGTAAGACACTGAAAGATGCTCAGGTATTTCCATAGAGAGTTGGGATGAAAAATATCTTGGTCACCGGCGGCGCCGGCTTTATCGGCTCGAACTTTATTCGCTTCATCTTGCGGCAGGAACCAGACATCCAGGTCGTTAACCTGGATAAACTCACCTACGCCGGGCGAATGGAAAATTTGCAAGACTTGCCCGACCCGCAACGACACATTTTTGTCAAGGGCGATGTCTGCGATCGAGACCTGGTGCAACGCTTATTACGCCAGCATCGCATCGATACCATTGTCCATTTCGCCGCGGAAACGCACGTCGACCGATCGATCAGCGCCCCGGACCAATTCATCCAGACGAACGTGATCGGTACGCACACCCTGCTGGAAGCTGCTCGTGCTTACTGGCTCGAGGAAGGCGGGCCTGGTGAAACCAGCGTTCGTTTTCACCATGTTTCCACCGATGAAGTATACGGCGACCTGCGTCCCGGCGAGCCGGCCTGGACGGAAGAAACGCCCTACGATCCCAGTTCGCCATATTCGGCTTCCAAAGCAGCCAGCGACCACCTGGTTCGCGCTTATGGTCGCACCTACCAGATGCCGTATACCATAACCAACTGTACCAATAATTACGGTCCATACCAGTTCCCGGAAAAGTTAATCCCGCTCATGTTGATCAACATGGTTGCCGGAAAACCTTTGCCGGTATACGGGGATGGCGGGCAGATTCGTGATTGGCTGTATGTGGAGGATCATTGTGAAGCGATCTGGCGCGTGTTGCGGCGTGGGACCCCCGGAGAGACCTATAATATCGGTGGGAATAACCAGCCTACCAACCTGGCTGTCGTCCAGACGCTGTGCGATATCGCCGATGAGCTGCTGCATGACTCGCCCCATGCGCCCCATGCCCAATTGATCACTTACGTCAAAGACCGCCCGGGGCATGACCGGCGTTATGCGATGGACATCACCAAAATTCGCACCCAACTGGGCTGGGAACCGCGCCAATCCCTGGAAAGTGGATTGCTGGCGACCTTCAAATGGTATCTGGAGCATGCGGAGTGGGTCAGCCAGATCAATCGCCAGGCAGATTTCCAGAACTGGCTGGAACTGAATTACACCAAACGCACACCCTGATCGCAGGTGGAGGCTTAATGAAAGGCATCATTCTCGCCGGTGGGAAAGGCAGCCGCTTGTTCCCCCTCACAATCGGCATCAGCAAGCAAATCCTGCCGGTTTACGATAAACCGATGATCTATTACCCCCTTTCGATGTTAATGCTGGCCGGCGTGCGGGAAACTCTGGTGATCAGCACCCCGGAAGCTTTACCGGTATTCCAGCGATTGCTGGGAGATGGCGCTCAGTGGGGTTTGCGCTTCGAATATGCCAAACAGGCGGAACCACGCGGCCTGGCAGATGCCTTCCTGGTGGGAAGAGAATTTATCGGAGCAGACCCGGTAGCCCTGATCCTGGGCGATAATATCTTCTTCGGACATGGTTTACCGGCACAATTGCGCCAGGCGGCCAACCTGGATACCGGCGCGATTATTTTTGCTTACCCGGTACGCGACCCGGAGCGATATGGTGTGGTGGAGTTTGACGAATCCGGTCGAGCGATCAGTATCGAAGAAAAACCTGCCCGCCCGCGTTCTCATTATGCAGTTCCCGGCCTGTATTTTTACGACAATCAGGTCGTGGAAATCGCCGCCAATCTGAAACCATCGCCGCGTGGCGAACTGGAGATCACCGATGTGAACCTGGAATACCTGCGGCGCGGCCAGTTACTCGTTTCACCAATAGGGCGCGGTGTGGCCTGGCTGGACGCCGGTACACACGAATCCTTGCTGCAGGCGGCGAATTTTGTCCAGGCAGTGGAGGAACGGCAGGGAATGATGATTTCCTGCCCGGAAGAAATCGCATACCGCCTGGGTTATATCGACGACGTCCAGTTACGCAAGCTGGCTCAGGAAATGGACAGTAACCGATATGGGCAGTATCTGCTGCGCCTGGCAGAAAATCATGATCTGCCTTTCAACCAGCGCCAGGATGTTTGATTTTTTATGAATATTTTACTGATCGGGAAACGCGGGCAACTGGGATGGGAATTGAACCGCACACTGGTTACCCTGGGCCCGCTGGTTGCTCTGGAATACCCGGAAATCGATTTAAGCCAGCCAGCCCAGCTCCGCAACCTGGTCAGGGAATACCGCCCGCAGATTATTGTCAATGCTGCTGCCTATACGGCTGTCGATCAGGCGGAAGCCGAACCTGAACTGGCTTTCCGCATAAATCAGGATGCACCTGCAGCCCTGGCTGAGGCTGCCCGTTCACTTGATGCTGCCCTGATTCATTATTCTACCGATTACGTCTTTGATGGGCGTAAAAAAGCGCCTTATCTGGAAACCGACGCCACCAACCCGCTGAATGTGTACGGCAAAAGCAAGCTTGCTGGTGAGCAGGCGATCACGGCCAGCAATGCCGCGTACCTGATCCTGCGCACCAGCTGGGTATACAGCCTGAGGCGGAGCTCATTTGTCACCAAGGTGCTGGAGTGGAGCCGGACACAACAGATTTTGCGCGTGGTGGATGACCAGGTGAGCGGGCCTACCTGGTGCCGGTCGTTGGCGGAAATCACTGCCCAGGTGCTGTCGCGGGGTGGGGATAACCCGGTAACCTGGCTGGATGAACGCAGCGGCATTTATCATCTGGCAGGCGAGGGTTATGCCAGCCGGTTAGAATGGGCGCAGGCAATCCTGCGGTATGATCCCCATCCAGAGGAGCAACAAACTCAGGCTTTGCACGCTGCTCGCAGCCAGGATTTTCCCACCGCCGCCGAACGTCCGGCATATTCAATGCTGAATACCGACCGTTTTTTCCGCACCTTTGGCCTGCGCCTGCCAGACTGGCGCCAGTCCCTGGAGCTTGCCATGGCAGAGGATTGTGAATGAACTCTGAGCTAGAGATAGAATACGATTCGGCGAAGGTGCAATCTCCGGCTGTACAGGAATTGCGCGAATTGTGGCGTTACCGTGATCTGCTGCAACTGTTGATCAGCACCAGCATCAAATCGCGCTACAAACGCTCGTCGCTGGGCATTGTCTGGACGTTGCTGAACCCATTATTGAACACCATCGTCCTGAGTATTGTATTTTCATTCTTCTTCAGCCGGTTTGAGATCAGGAATTACCCGATCTATATCCTGTCCGGCCTGCTGATGTGGAATTTCTTTTCGCAGACCACTTTGCATTCGATGAACAAGCTCATCTGGGGCAGCGGACTGATCAAGCGCATTTACGTACCTCGCACGATATTTGCCGTATCCGTGGTGGGCAATGGTCTGGTGAACCTGTTGTTGGGTTTTATTCCTCTACTGATTATCATGCTGGTTCTGGGGCAACCCTTCAGCCTGGCTTTGTTCTCATTGCCTCTGGCAATTTTATTGCTGGCGATGTTTACACTGGGCATGGCGCTTTTTCTCTCCACGATCGCTGTATATTTTGTGGATATGGTGGACATGTTCGGCATTTTGCTTTCGATCTGGTTTTATGCCACGCCAATCATCTACCCGGAAAGTATGCTGCCAGACCGCTTTCAATTTTTACTTCGCCTCAATCCAGTTTATTACCTGCTGGAAACCTTCAGAGCGCCAATCGCCTCCGGTACGTGGCCTGCGCCGGACCAGCTACTCCTGGCTGCGACTATCTCTGTCTTCACCCTGGCCGTTGGCTGGCTGACCTTTACCCGAAAATCCAATGAATTTGCCTATCGCATCTGAAAATTCTCCCCCCGGGAATGGCGAAAACCGCCCGGCAGTGATTCTGGAAGGGGTTTCTGTGCGCTACCGCGCGCCGCAAGAGCGAATCCCCTCCCTGAAAGAGTACGCCATCCGCTGGCTGAAACGCCAGATTCGCTATGAAAGCTTCTGGGCCTTGCGGGAGATAAGTCTGGAAGTTCAACCCGGCGAAGTATTGGGAATCATTGGTCCCAATGGCGCCGGTAAAAGCACGTTACTTAAAACCATTGCACGAGTGCTTACCCCGACCAGCGGGCGAGTGTATGTGCGCGGACAGGTGTCGCCCCTGCTGGAACTGGGGGCCGGGTTTGACCCGGAGCTTACCGGTCGCGAGAATGTCTACCTGAACGGCACTCTGCTGGGATACTCCAGAGAAACGATCGCCCAATATTTTGATGAAATTGTCGAATTTTCGGGGCTGCGCGATTTCATCGATGCGCCAGTGCGCCTGTACTCTACCGGAATGTATGCCCGCCTGGGATTTTCAGTTGCCACATTTAAACGTCCGGAGATCCTCATCGTCGATGAAATTTTGGGCGTAGGCGATAACGATTTCCAGACGCGCTCCTACGAGCGCATCCTGGGCTTCCAGGCCCAGGGAACCACAATCCTGTTGGTTTCCCACAGCCTGTCACGGGTGGAGGAGGTTTGCTCGCGCGCCATCTGGATCGATCAGGGGAAAATGGTCGCCAGTGGAACGGCCAGCTCGGTGGTTAATCAATACCTCGAGCAGATTCGCCGGCAGGAATCCCGGCGCCTGGGCGGTGAAATGGCGCGTGAACCGGTCTGGCGTTGGGGCAACCACCGCCTGGAAATCACCCGTGTTCGCTTCACCGCCGGGGATGGCTCCGAGCGCAGCATGTTCCATACTGGCGAAGCATTGAATATCCACCTGGACTATATCGCGCACCAAAAAATTCCCTCGCCTGTTTTTGGGGTGGGAATTCACCGGCAGGATGGGGTGCATGTCACCGGGCCTAACACAGGCGCCGCCGGGTTGGAACTACCTGACCTGGAAGGGTCAGGCTCGCTGACCTTCTCGATTAAAAATTTGCCCCTACTGGAAGGTCTCTACCGGGTTTCGGTCGCCGCTCATAACCAGAGCGACACGGAAATGTACGATTATCACGACCGCGCTTATCCTTTCCGGGTGGATAATTCGGGCACAAACCTTAAAGAAAAATATGGCTTGATGACCGTGCAGGGAGAATGGTCTTTCCAAACCACCCACCGGGTAAGCGTGCCACAACAGGCAAATCGGGGATGAGGGAAACAGTCGTCTGGCCGGAAAATCAAATTCAACCGGAAATCCCCATGCTGATCCGGAACTTAAAACCTGCAGGGAGGACATTGGTATTCGGTCCTTTTCCCCCAAGCTGGATTGAAGCATTACGCCAGGCAGGCGGGGAGGTATCTGCCTGGGATGTGGGGAGAACCGGGCTGCCGGCGGATGGTTCTGAGACGGAAGCGCAAGATTTGGTTTTTGAAAAGCTACCGCCCGTCTTACCCACAGCCGATTTGATCCTCCTGAATCTCGAGCCGCAACAATTTCCTGCGCTGGCTGAAACCCCCGCCTTTTTCAAAATTCTGGACCAGGCCAAAGAGGTCTGGGTATACTGCCCCTCCGGGCTCACCGAACAGGTCGTTACCTGGAGCCGGGAACTCTTTATTTACGGCTACGAGCGCGATTTATACCTGCCTGTTTCAGGTAAATCACCACAAGTGTTACGCTTCACTCCTTTGCGGAAAAAGCCGGTTGACCTGATCGCCGAATATGAGCGCAGGCTGCTGGAGCAGGAGGCTGAAGTCCAGGCGCGGCGCGAGCTGGGTATAACCCAGGCAGAAGAAGCGGCCCGCTTGCGATATCAGGAAATCCGCCTGGAGCATGAATTAATCCGCAACTCGAATCTCCAGGGCGAGATCGAAAGCATTCGGGAGAGCAATAGCTGGAAGTTGATTGCCCGGATGCGCCAGTGGCGGGAACGCCTGCTGCCAGCCAGCAGCCGGCGAGAAGATTTTATTTTCAGCCTGTGGCGCGGCCTGCGACTCCTTGCTCGCCAGGGAGTTGGGGCATTTTTCAATCGCTTCTGGGAAAAATTGAGCTGGCGCTTGCGAATTTTCGCCCTGCGTCTGCGTTACCGGTCGTCCTTAAAGTCTGGCGGGGAAGTTCTACACATCGAGCCAGTACAACCGCCCGCGGAAATACCAACCTCCCAGGCCACCCTGGAAATCGTAATCTGTGTACATAACGCCCTGGCGGATGTACAGCGATGCCTGGCTTCAATCTACCAGTTTACAGCCAGACCCTATGGACTGGTACTGGTAGATGATGGCAGTGAGAGCGAGACCCGCGCTTATCTGGAGGAATTTGCCAGGGAGCATCCGCTTACCTTGATTCGCAATGATGCGGCCCGCGGCTACACCTTCGCAGCCAACCAGGGTTTGCAAGCCACTCAGGCCGACATTGTGATTCTGCTCAACAGCGACACGGTCGTCACCCCGGGTTGGGCCGAAAGGATGCTGGCCTGTGCGCTCAGTTCTGTACGTATCGGAATGGTTGGGCCGCTCTCCAATACCGCTTCCTGGCAATCGATCCCGGAAATTAGCTCCAACGGGGATTGGGCAGAAAACCAGTTGCCGCCCGGCGTGAGCATCGAGCAGATGGGTCGTTGGGTCGCAGATTATTCACCACGCCTTTACCCGCGCCTGCCGTTCTTGAATGGATTTTGCCTGTTATTCCGCCGGGAAGTTTTACAACAGGTGGGATATTTCGATGAGGAGCATTTCGGGCAGGGCTATGGTGAAGAGAATGATTATTGCATTCGTGCCCGGAAAGCCGGCTGGGAGCTGGCGCTGGCGGATGATGTTTATATATACCACGCCCAGTCGCGCAGTTACAGCCATGAACGACGAAAGCAGCTGAGTGAAAAAGCCAATACAATTCTGTCAGATTTACATGGCCAGAAAATTCTGGATGACGGCGTCCGGTATTGCCTAGGCGACCGGGTATTGGCAGGTATACGCACCCGCAGCCGCCATTTACTCCCCCGGCAGGAACTGGTTGCCATCGGGCAAAAGAAATTCAGTGGGCGCCGGGTCCTGTTCATCCTGCCCATTCAGGTCGCCGGGGGTGGCAGTAATATCGTGCTTAGTGAAGCGCGGGCGATGCGGCGTATGGGTGTAGAAGTACAGATTTTCAATTTGCGCGGCCATCGCCAGAGTTTTGAAAAATCCTACGCCGACCCGGAAATGCCGGTGATTTACGGCGAAATCGACGACCTGGCGGGGCTGGCGAGACGCTTCGATGCCTTAATTGCGACCTTTAACCCGAGTGTGGCCTGGATGTCGCCGGCCGTGGAAAACAACCCCCATCTGATAACCGGCTATTACATCCAGGATTTCGAGCCTTTCTTTTACCCGGCAGACAGTCCCGGGTACCGGGCGGCAATGGCTTCATACACCCAGATTCCGGGTATGCGCCTGTTTACTAAAACCGGGTGGACCCGCCAGACGTTGGAAGAACAGGTTGGTGTATCGTGCCAGGTAGTGGGTCCCAGTCTGGACACGGATCTGTTCTTGCCGCGGCCACGCTCCACCGGTGATGAATGGCCTGACCGTCCTCTGCGGATTGGCGCCATGATCCGACCCAGCTCCTTTTATCGGGCTCCACGCGAAACCATGCAAATTTTGGGTGAGGTCAAAGGGCGCTTTGGCGGGCAGGTGGAAATCTGGCTATTTGGCACCACGCTGGACGACCCCGGTTTTGCGGACTTACCGCGCAGTTTCCCCTGGAGGCTGGCGGGCTTGCTCAGCCCGCAACAGGTCGCCCGCTTTCACAACCAGCTGGATATCTTTGTAGATTTTTCCACTTACCAGGCGATGGGTTTAACCGCCATGGAAGCCATGGCGTGTGGTGTGGCGACCATTGTGCCTGCCAGAGGCGGCGCGGCCAGCTTCGCCCGCCACCGGGAGAACGCCTTGATTGTGGATACCTCCCGAAAAGAAGAAATGCTCCAGGCAGTAGCATCCTTGCTGGAAGATCACTCGCTTCGCCAGGAGTTGGGATGGCAGGCTTTGCAGGATATGCCCCAATACTATCCAGAGAAGCCGGCATACCTGTTCCTCGAAGGATTATTTGGTTAAGCATGCCGGAACACAGCAAACAACGGGTGCATATTCTGTACGAATACGGGGCGGATTTCCGTCCACATGGAACCTCCTATATCCGGCTCTTACGCCCGCTCAGCCACCCAATCTTTCAGGATTACCTGCAAGTCACCTCGAGCGGGTTTTTTGAGCCCGGTGATTATGATCTGGTACTGGTTGACCGCTTATGGCACCCGCACGATATCACCCTGGAGGCGGTGAAATCTCTGATCAACGCTATTCGCCTTTCCGGAGCCCGGCTAATCTACGCTATTGATGACAATTTTTTTGATATCCCCGAATCACACCCCAACCGTCCCAGCCAGGTTCACCTGGAGGTCGTTAATACCTTCCTGCACCAGGCCGACCGGGTGCTGGTAACCACGCCTTATTTATATACCCGACTCTTGCCTTATAACACGAACATCCAGGTTGTCCCCAACCTGCTGGATGAGCGCCTGTTGGTGCCGCGCTTCCCGCATCGTCGTTCACCGGATGCCCCGCTGACCATCGGCTATATGGGCACGCTGACCCATGATGATGACCTGCTGTGGGTGTTGCCAGTACTGGAGAACGTGATTCGCAGACATCCAGATATCCGCCTGGAATTAATTGGTGGAGTCGGACGCCCGACCACCCTGGCAAAATTAGCCGATTTACCGATCAAGTGGCGCGCCCCCCTCCCCGGCGAGAGCGAATACCCGCTGTTTATGCTCTGGTTTACCAGC
>JAGUYX010000320.1 GCA_020061145.1 Anaerolineales bacterium
ATCAACAACGTCTGGGTAACGCCGGAAAATCCCGCTTACTACACCAGTTACAACCCGGCTACCGGCGAGAAACTGGCCGAGACCGTTCAGGCGGGTGCAGCAGACGTGGATGCAGCCGTGGCAGCGGCGCGCCGTGCCTTCACCACCTGGAGCCAGACACCGGGCGTGGTGCGAGCGCGTTACCTGTATGCTATTGCGCGTAATTTACAAAAACATCACCGCTTGCTGGCTGTACTGGAATCACTGGATAATGGAAAACCGATCCGTGAATCGCGCGATATTGATGTTCCCCTGCTGGCGCGCCACTTTTATTATCACGCCGGCTGGGCGCAATTAATGGAGACCGAACTCGCCGATTACCAGCCTGTCGGTGTGGTCGGGCAAATCATTCCCTGGAATTTCCCTTTGTTGATGCTGGCCTGGAAAATTGCCCCGGCAATTGCGATGGGAAATACGGTAGTACTCAAACCAGCCTCCTACACTCGTCTCTCAGCCCTCCTGTTCGCCGAGGTGGTCGCCGAAGCCGGTCTGCCGCCGGGAGTGATCAATATTCTCACCGGCAGCAGCAAAACAGGTTCGATGCTGGTCGAGCATCCCGATGTAGATAAAGTGGCCTTCACCGGCTCGACCGAGGTGGGGCGCATTTTACGCCGCCAGACTGCAGGTTCGGGTAAAAAGCTCTCGCTGGAACTGGGCGGCAAGTCTCCTTTTGTGGTTTTTGATGACGCCGACCTGGATGGCGCGATCGAAGGTGTGGTAGACGCCATCTGGTTCAACCAGGGGCAGGTCTGTTGCGCCGGATCTCGCCTGCTGGTGCAGGAAAACATTGCCGACAGGTTCATCGCCAAACTAAAACGGCGCATGGATAACCTGCGGGTAGGCGATCCACTGGATAAAGCCATCGATATGGGGGCGATTGTCGACCAGACCCAATGGAAAACGGTGGACGATTGGGTAAAAACAGGCATCCGGGAAGGAGGCGTATGTTACCAACCGGAGATCCCCATCCCGGAGAATGGCCTGTTTTACCGCCCCACCCTGATTACCAATGTCAACCCGGCTTCTGCCGTGGTCCAGGAAGAAATCTTTGGGCCGGTGCTGGTTTCGCTCACCTTCCGCACGCCGGCAGAGGCCATATTGCTGGCAAATAACACGCGGTATGGGCTGGCGGCCAGCGTGTGGAGCGATAATATCAACCTGGCGCTGGATGTTGCCAGTAAATTAAAAGCCGGATCCGTGTGGGTCAATAGCACCAATTTATTCGACGCTGCCTCGGGTTTTGGCGGATATCGTGAATCGGGTTTCGGGCGCGAAGGTGGACGGGAAGGGCTATTTGAGTATTTACGCCCGGCCTGGAAGGCGCGTCCACGGCCTGAAATTCAACTCCCCGCCGACCAGGGAGCTGGATCAAAATGGGGGGCTTATATCCCGGCGCGACCGACTTTACCGGCTGGCAACGGGACAGATGGCGATGGATTGCCGAGAATCGATCGTACGCCAAAGATGTATATTGGCGGTAAGCAGGTGCGCCCGGATGGGCATTACACCCGCGCAGTGGTAAACCCCAAAGGCCGGGTGATCGGCCAGGTCGGCGACGGCAACCGCAAGGATATCCGCGATGCGGTGGAAGCCGCGCATGCCGCCCACACCGCCAAACCTGGTTGGGCTATGCGCCATGGGTATAACCGTTCCCAAATTCTATACTTCATCGCCGAAAATTTAGATGCTCGTCAAGATGAGTTTGCCCGGCGCATCAGCGAGATGACCGGGAGGACCTTAAAATCAGCGCGTGAAGAAGTAGACCAGGCAGTCAGCCGGTTGTTCACTTACGCTGCCTGGGCTGATAAATATGGTGGAAGTATCCAGGAAACCACCCTGCGGGGTATCACCGTGGCAGTTAACGAACCGGTGGGAGTGATCGGTATCGCCTGCCCGGACGAATACCCGTTGCTCGGATTTGTCTCATTGATGGCGCCTGCCATCGCCCGCGGCAATACCGTGGTGATGATTCCCAGCCAGCCATACCCCCTCTCTGCTACAGACTTTTATCAGGTGTTGGATACCTCAGATCTGCCCTCCGGGGTAGTTAATATCGTCACCGGGGAACGCAATCACCTGGTAAAAACTCTGATCGAACACGAAGACGTGGATGCGGTGTGGTACTTTGGTGACGCCGAAGGCAGCTACCAGGTGGAATATCATTCAGCGGTCAATATGAAACGCACCTGGGTTTCTTACGGTTTACCCCGCGATTGGACCAGCCGCCAACAGGGTGAAGGTCACGAATTCCTGCATGAAGCCACCCAGGTGAAAAATATCTGGGTGCCGACCGGGGAATAACCCGGTACCATAAATAATATAAACAAATCCCCCCAGCCTTTGAATGAAGGTGGGGGATTTTTTTATCGCTCCGGGATCAACAGGTCATGATCGTATTCATTCACCGGGACGACAGGGTAATACGGTCCTTCTGTTTGGGCTGGCGTGAGGGTTAATGTTCCACTGTCCCTGCCGGTGTCCACAACGATATCCTTTTGAGCGACCAGCACCGGAATCCCGGATACATCGACCTCCCATTGTGGGTCGAGCACCAGCATTTCACCCTGTTCTCCGGCCTGGGCAAAAATGCCTTCCCCTTCAAATATTTCCCGGTCGGTAGCGAAATAAAACTGGCTGGTCAGAACTTCCTGCCCATCGATTTTTACTTTCAGGTGAATATGTGGCGGGCGGTTGGCGTAGGCTGCCGGACGTAACGTGCGAAAGACATACCAGCCGGCTTCAGCGGTTATTGAAGTTCCATAACCTTGAAAAGCAGGGTCGCGCTGGCTGGTGTTGGGAGCATTGGGATGATCATAGATACCGTTAGAATCCGTCTGCCAGATTTCCACAGCCGCGCCTGCCAATGGGTCACCGGAGGCGTCCAGCACCCGCCCATAAAGCAACAACACCTCACCCTGCGCCTGGGGCGGTTCCGAGAACATTGCCAGCAGAGTCTGGAGATCCAGTAAGCCAGTCTGCTGCGTTTCCTGTGTTTCTGGAGGCGAAGCATCCCTGGATGCTTCGCCTGTAACGACGGCAGACAAAGCTGGCGGCTGCGTGTTTTCACGGGTGATGGCAGGCGGCGATGCAATCTGCTCGCTCGATGTCGTTGTTTCCCGGGCAGGCGTATTCAAACCCGCACAACCGGCCAGCAACGCCAATAAAACAAATAAACCGCCGATATGTTTCAATCGTATGAGTTGAATTTTCATCGCTGATCTCCAGAACCGGTAAAACATTGCAAATAGAATTCAACACCCTGACGCAGAAATAAAACCGGGGAAAATCATAACGATGGGCATTATATCAAACTGTTTTTCCAGGCGTTTTTTCCGCTGAACCAGGCCTGGTAAACCGCTCGTGGCGATTATCTTTTCTGCTGGGTAAACGCAACCAGTGGAATTTGTCGCCTGGAAATATAACCAGTAAAACCACACCGTAAAGATTCCATCCAGCTGTTGCTAAAACCCGGCATAAATGATAAGTTTGCAGCATGATGAAAAATCTAAGCAAGCGGCAGGCTCTCATGCTCCGGCAATTTACTCAACGGTTGCTACAAATCGATGGGATTCTTGATGAGCGCCCGTTTACTTCTCCGACCCAGGTTCTGGAAGCAATGTGTGGAGCGCAGGCGCAGGAGCTCAGCTCCGGATTACTCTCACTGCGACCTCGTAGCCAGGGTTTGACTGCCAGAAATATCGAAGCCGAACGCGCCGAACACCATACGATCCTCTGGACCTGGGTGATGCGTGGCACCCTGCATCTGATCAGCGCAGACGATGCACGCTGGATGATCCCGTTTTTCGCACCGGGGTTGATCGCGGCTGGTCAGCGACGCCTCAAACAGTTGGGCTGGGATGAGCCACGCCTGCGGAGCGGTCTGCGCCTGTTATCAGAAGCCCTCGAGCAGCAGGAAGTCTTAAGCCGGGGGGAGATCGTGCGCCTGCTGGCGCAAAACAACCTGCCAGACCAGGGACAGGCTCCCCTTCACCTGCTTTATCGGGCTGCGTTGGAAGGGCTGGTTTGTCTGGGTCCTGTCCAGAGTGGAAAAGCAACGTATATTTTACTGGAGCGCCGGGTGGGGAGCCTTAATCCGCTACCAGCGGATGAGGCATTGGCAAAGCTGGCTCGCCGATATCTGGCTGCCTTTGGGCCGGCAAGTGTGCATGACCTGGCGAGCTGGTCCGGATTAAAAGTTTCCCGCGCCCGCCAGGCAATTGATACCATCGAATCCGAGGTGATCGCAGTAAATATTGCCGGATCGCCCGGCTGGCTGTTGAAGGAGCACCTATTACGCCTGGAAGCGTTGCCCGATGTGGAAAACAGTCGAAGCAAACCCGTGGTGCGCCTATTGCCGCGCTACGACACTTATCTGCTGGGTTATGCCAGCCGGGAGCTGATTGTAGATCAGGCTCAGGCACGCAGAGTCAATCCGGGCGGTGGGATCATTCATGCCGTGGTACTGGTGGATGGACAGGCAAAGGGCTTGTGGAAAATCAGGCAGGGCAAACAGAGATTAAAAGTACAGATCGAGCCGTTTGAGATATTGGCGGAGGAGGTCCTCCAGCAATTGGAGGCTGAGATCGAGGATATCGGGAGGTTTTTAGAGAGGGGGGCGGTTTTGGACTTAAATGGATAATTATGTTGCAAACCTGGAATTTGCAAACTTTTCCAACACGCCCTGATCCTCAAAGCTAATTAAAACAAAGAACTGCTCGACAGTCAGGTCAAGCAGTTCGTTTCATTCTGGTGCCCCCACGGGGATTCGAACCCCGGTCTTAGCCTTGAAAGGGCTACGTCCTGGTCCCCTAGACGATGGGGGCAAAACAGCGGACAGGATTGTACCATCAGGGTGAATGGCGGTCAAGCAAAAACACCCACGGGTTTGTCGTGGGCGTTTTCATCCTGGTTGGGCGCCATCCCGGCGGGTGCGCCCCGGTTTGCCACGCGGCTTGCGCAATGAACGCCGTCCGGTGCGCGGATTGAGCAGAATATGCAGCCAGTTTTCCGCGCGAGGGTCATCTTCCCGGTAACCACATAAATCGCACACCCAGGCGGGAAAATTGGGCACCGTAATCAGCTCGCCTTCCACCTGGGTAAAATAGGTGAGATATTTCAGGTGCAGGTTGCCTGCCTGGCAATCCGGGCAGGATATTGCTTTAGGCGCCGCTTCCTGATCCTTGTCGCTCAAGGTGTTACCCCTTCATAGGCTGCGCTGGCAGATTGCACAATACCCACTTCGTTCAACGGCCAGTAAATAAAAAATGCTTTCCCTACCAGGAACTCCTCGGGCAGGGTACCCCAATCGTGGGAATCGGACGAATTATTGCGGTTGTCTCCCAGAACAAAATACTCGCCGGCGGGCACATAAACCTGGAGTTCGTAACGTGGAGCTTCGAATGCATATGGCTCAACCAGGGCGATGCCATTCACATACACCACACCGCCGCGGATTAATACTTCATCCCCGGGTAAGCCGATGATCCGTTTGATGTACTCCTGGGCAGGATCACGCGGATAATGAAAAACGACGATGTCGCCGCGCTGTGGGTCGTTAAAACGGTAAGAAATCTTATCCACAATCACAAATTCACCATCCTGGAAGGTAGGCACCATACTATGCCCATCCACCCGGATGCGTGCAGAAACTGCATTGATTGCCAGAAAAAGGATCAGGGATATCGCTACGGTTTCGAGCACGTCCAGCAAAAAATGACGAAAACCCGATGGCGCTTCCGCGGTTTCGTAAGGCGCTTTGTTGGGGAATTCCGATGGGTAATTATTCACTATGCTCTCTCCCGCCCGCGTAAAAACCAAAATACCAAGCGGTTGCGGTCATTATAGTCCCAGAATGTGCGGTCTACAAGAGGACTTAATTCCCCCTAAGCAGACCCTAATCTTCCATCATTGACGCTTTTTGAGCACAATCCGGATGGGTGTACCGGTAAAAGGATATTGTTCCCGTATCCGGTTTTCTAAATAGCGCAGGTAGGTAAAATGAGACAGCTTGGGATCGTTCACGTAAACCAGAAATGTTGGTGGATCGGTTCGCACCTGCGTCCCATAGTACATTTTTAACTGGCGGCCAGAGCTCGAGGGAGCCGCGTGTTGATCCTGCGCCTGCTGTAAAATCTGGTTGATTTGCGGGGTAGGCAGGCGCATCAACCGTTCTTCCTGTACTTTCAATGCCAGAGGCAGCACCTGGTCTACCCGCTGACCGGTCTTCGCCGAAATAAATACCAGCGGCACATAATCCATGAAATTCAATGCCTGGCGAATTCGAGCCGTGTATTCCTGCATGGTATGCGTGTCTTTTTCGATTGCATCCCACTTATTCACCACGACCACGCAGCTTTTCCAGGCTTCCAGAATGTACCCGGCGATATGCTCATCCTGGGCGGTAATTCCACTGGTTGCGTCTACCAGGAGCAAGGCCACATCAGCCCTTTCGATTGCCTGCATGGTGCGGATCACGCTGTATTTCTCCACACCGGGTTCGATTTTCCCCCTCCGGCGGATGCCCGCCGTATCGATCAGGGTGATCGGAAGATCGGTGAACGTGAGCCGGGTATCGATCGCATCCCGCGTGGTGCCCGGGATGGGTGAGACGATCGCCCGTTCCTGCCCTGCCAGGCGATTTAGCAGGGTAGATTTGCCGACATTCGGTTTTCCCAGGATGGCAATCTTAACCGAATCATCTTCTTCCTGCACTCCTTCCCCCGGGAAGGCCGCGATGACCACATCCAGCAGGTCACCGGTGCCATTGCCATGCATGGCAGAGACGGGGTATGGCTCGCCCATACCCAGCTCATAAAACTGGTAGATATTGGCTTCGTGTTGCACATCGTCGCATTTATTTACTACCAGCAAAACGGGAGGCCAGGGTTCCCCATCGCGCATGGACTGCAGACGGCGTAAGATCTGCGCCACCTCAATATCTGCCGGGGTAACGCCACTGCGTACATCAGTGACCAGCAGGACCACATCCGCTTCCTGCACAGCCATCTCCGCCTGCTCGCGAATCTGGCTGATGAAATCCGCCGAACCAACCGAGAGCGGCGCACCGGTTTTCCCGGGTCCCATCTGAGTGGGGTCGATTCCGCCGGTATCCACCACATCAAATACGATACCCGCCCATTCGGCTTCTGCGATGATCCGATCACGGGTCGTCCCCGGAACTTCATCAACCACTGCCAGGCGTTCACCGATCAGGCGATTAAACAGGGTGCTTTTCCCAACATTGGGACGCCCCACCAGGGCGACTAATGGTTTTGGCATCTGGACTCCGGATTAAGCTATCTCAAGGGGTTGGTGTGGGCGTCAGGAAAGGAAGTGCCTGAGGAGTTGTGGTCAGATCAGGCGTGGGCGAAGGGGTGCGAGTGGGTAACTCGCCTACCACAATCGTGACTTCCAGCACTTCTGGCAATAAAGATTGTACCTGGATACTCTCTGAGAGGATATCCACCTGTGCCTCAAGTTGATATATGCCAGGAGTCAGACCGGTAACATCGACAAATACACTGACATCATCCGGGTTCAAACCGTCGAGCTCGACAATCGGTCCGGAAAGGATAATATCAACCGAGTCTGGAGCGGGTAAGGCGGACAACCCGGGACCCAATCCAACCACTTCTACCGGTAAGGTAATGGAAAGACTGCTTTCGATAGCGGCAATGCTTACCTGTACCAGCACGCTCTGCTCGCCCACGACAGATACTCCGGGGGGTAAATTCAAAGCCAGGCGCACCTCTATATCATCATTCAAACCGGTGAGATCGAGCGGGATGGTTTCCACAAAACCCGGCAGGCTGTTTACCAGCTCGGGATCCGGCGATGAGACGATCACATTGGGAGGAGAAGCGCTCAGGTTGGTCAGGCGGTAGCCGGTAGCGACATTGCCGAGGGTCACCACCCGTACCACCACGTTGCGAAAACCGCCTAACAAATTAATCGGCTGGGTGACCGCCACCCTGTCGGGTGTAATCTGGACATCATTCACCTGAGTGCCATTTTCGTCGATTGCCCGCAGCGGCAATTCGGTTTCAATCGACTCGGATACATTATCAATCGTCAGGCGGGCCTCCAGAGCTACCACCTGGGAAACGAGACTTTCAGGTCCGGTCACAGTTGCGGTGTTGATATTGAGAATTGGCTCACCGGCCTGGTAACCGCGCGCTGGCCTGCCGGTGACCTCCAGGCGGACTGGTCTCTGGCGGTTGACCAGCCGGTCCAGGGTGACTTCCACCACATCGGGGACTTTTATCTCCACCCGCGTCGGCTCCAATTCGGTGGTAATCTGCACTTCCACCGTGTAGGTGCCCTGGCTCAGTCCGCTGAGATCCAGGGTTGCACGTAACAACCCCGGCTGGTTCTGGTAGCGGTCCAACCAAGAGCGAGGTGCAAACAAGGTCACATCGACCGTATCCGGTATATCACTGACGATCAACATATCCGCAGCTTTGCCAACCACTTCGAGGGGAATACCGATATAGGTGCGTTCTTCATTGGGGTTGGCCGCGATTACCGCTGAAACCCAGACAACCAATGAAAGACTGAAGGCCAGCAAAAGCGTGCGGAAGTTGCGCACCAACCACTGCACCGGAGGGCGATTCATCTCAGGAAACCTCCCTCGGCTTGCGCTCACCGCCCGCTACGAGGCGTTTCCAGACGCCGCGCAACCCGGTTTCCTCCTCGGAAGGATAGAAGAAAGCACGCAATATGCTTTCTAATCTCTCCGGGTCCAGGCGGCGGATCATTCGTCCTCCATGGACAATCGTAATCGTGCCGGTTTCCTCTGAAACGACCACCACAATCGCGTCACTGACCTCAGAAATACCCAGGGCGGCGCGATGGCGTAAACCCATCTGCCGTTCTGGTGAACCAGTGAGAATACCACTGGAAGAAAGCGGCAACACACAGGAAGCTGCCAGAATCTTATCTCTATGCGTAATGACCGCGCCGTCATGCAATGGAGTGTTGGGGTAAAAAATCTGCAAGATTAATTCTGCCGAAACGCCAGCGTTCAGACGCACGCCGGTTTTAACAAAATCATCCAGGTCGTCATGGCGCTGCATCACAATCAAAGCACCATGCTGGCGGCTGGATAGGCGGGCAACCGATGAAACAATCGCTGAAATGGTATCCTGAGTGGTATCCTGACCGCGGTTGCTAGAGATTAAATCCCCGGCGCGCCCCAGCCGTTCCAGCGCCCGCCGGATTTCGGGTGCAAAAATGACCGGTACGGCAAGTAATAATGCGGGCAACGTGGTGCGCATCAGCCAGGAAAAAGCCGGTAACACTTCCAGGCTGGTCAACAGGCTAATCAACACGATCAGGAATAAAACGCCGCGCAATAACACCATCGCCTGGGTATCGCGCAATAAACTCAGGATAGCAAAAAAGATTGCGGTAACCAGCGCAATATCCAGTATGCTCATCCAGTCCAGACGCTGGAAGATGAACAATAAATCAGATAATAGATTGCTGAGGACTTCTACCAAACCCGTTTACTCCGCTTCGACCAGCAACCCGGCTCACTCGCGTAACACGTTTTCCGCCCTGATGGTTTTTCAGGGAATTAAACTCAGACCGGCCGCAATACTCGATCCTTACGTAACTGGTGAAAGAATAATTCGCTGTCTGCGGGCCTGGATTCGCGTGCAGCTTCCTGCCAGGCGCGTACACCCAACGACTCGACGGTACGTTTTTCATAGCCAAGGCCAGCCCATATTTTTTCCGCTCGGGCCAGGGTTTTCGGTAAGAACAAAAGCGCCGCTTCACATTGCAACTCGCGCGAGGCGCGTTCAACTTCACCGATCATCATTCGTCCGGCATCGGCCAGAGGAATTTGTGCGTCAACGTAAATTTCATCCACTCGCGTGACCAGGTTTTCAACCTGCCATCCTACCAGGCCAACCACCTTCTCGTCGCGTTGCAGCAGTAAAAACGCCTTCTCGCCGAAAGCCTCCAGGACATCCATTCGGCTGTGGCGAACTTTGTGATCAGCAACTTTCGCCAGATAATCTGCAATTTGCTGGGCATGTTTAGGCCGGGCCTTGATTACACTCAATTCGCCAGCAGCGGGGACGGGAGCCGCTTCTTCACGCGGGATAACCGCAGGTGGCAATGTGCTTTGCCAGGCTTCGACTACCTGCCGCCAGGTATCCTCGATCGATCCGCTGTTGTCAATCACCACATTGGCGGCCGCGATTTTCTCCACCTGAGGTGATTGGGATTGGATACGTTGCAGGGCATCCCCTTCGGTCATGTGCCGCTTGGTCACCAGCCGATTTAGCTGTACCTCGCGGCTTGCTTTGGTCACCCAGATCGTATCGCAGGCAGCCCGCAGTTCACCTTCGAGGAGCTTGATCGCCTCTATCACGATTACTTTTTGAGGTGCGCGTTGCACTAACAAATTGATCGCCTGCCTGACCAGGGGATGGACAATCTTTTCCAACGCTTTTAATGCTTCCGGATCCGCAAAGACAATTCGTCCCAGGCGGGCGCGATTAATTTGCCCATCCTCGTCCAGAATATATTCGCCGAAAAGTCGCGCAACTCGCAGATAACCCGGCCCGCCGAGTGAAATAGCGCGATGCGCAAGCGCATCCGCGTCGATGCCATACGCGCCCAGATGTTCCAGCATTCTGCGCACTGCGCTTTTTCCGGTAGCGATATTACCTGTCAGGCCGATAACATATTTACCCGGCCAGCCGGCCATGGGACCTCCTGGAAGCATGTCCTGTGTGAACGTTCACTCAAATTTTAGTCTGTGGGGGGTAGAATGTCAAAGGAAACCCCCACGGCAGTTAACTCAGGTTACGGTTACCCGGCTACCTGCGGGTGTTTTGGTGATCTCAATCCGCGCCGGGAAGGCCTCTTTCAGTTCGTCGATGTGCGTGATGACCAGTATCAACGAAAAATCCTTGCGGATTAAATTAATCGCCTCCACCAGGCGCTGTCTTCCATGGGCATCCTGGCTGCCAAACCCTTCATCGATCACCAGGGTTTGCAGCCGCGCCCCGGCCCGCCGGGCCAGCATTTCGGCAAGCGCCAGGCGGATAGAAAAATTAACCCGGAAAGCCTCGCCGCCAGAATACATCTCATACTCGCGGGTACCATACCCATCGCTGATCTGGATATCCAGCGTCTCGCGCAGGTCGTCTCGTTTCCGGTCTTTGTACTCTGCCTGGGTCACAAAATGCACCCTCATGGCGCCATCACTCAATCGCTCCAGAATATCGTTGGCGCGTGATTCAATCTGAGGTAATGCCTGTTCAATTAACAATGCAGGAACGCCGTCCTTACCGAAAGCTCGCTCCAGTTGACGGTACCGGCCGACTTCGCTGGTCAATACTTCCCTTTGTTTTTCCAAACCATGCAACCGCTCTTTCAAGTCTTCCAATACCAATACCCGTTGTTGAGCCCCGCCATAATCCATTCTCAAGC
>JAGUYX010000322.1 GCA_020061145.1 Anaerolineales bacterium
ACCTGCCCTCCTGGAAGTAATTATCCTTATTCCATTGCTCCCAATACCAGAGCCAGCAAGGCCATACGCATGACCACGCCATTATAGGCTTCCTGCCAGTAGCGAGACCAGCGGGTGATGTCCACGTCGGGGGGAATTTCATCCATGCGTGGCAGCGAATGGAGCAGGATGGCATCCGACTTGGCTTTGTTAGCCAGCAGCTCCCGGGTGATCTTGTAATTGGCGGGGGTCATACCGTGCTCACCGGCCTCCTGGCGGGCCTGAGTGTAGTCCGGCTGGACCACCGGCTCGACCAGGATAACATCTGCTTCTGCAATGGCCTGTTCGACATGCTCTGCTTCGCGATAATCCAGACTGTAGTTATTTAGGTCGGCCTTGAATTCATCCGTCAGAGACATTTCTGGCGGCGCGACAAAGGTGATGGGGCAATCGAATTGCGTTAAAGCATAGGCCAGTGAATGCATGGTGCGCATACGCATATCGCCCACGGCAAGCCAGCGCAAACCATCAATCCGGCCCTTTTCGCGTAACACTGTATACAGGTCAGTCAAAATCTGGGTGGGATGCTCCCCCCAGCCATCGCCACCATTGATGATCGGTACCGAGGCCCATTTGGCGGCTTCGTGTGGAGCGCCTTGCTGAAAATGGCGCATCACGATCACATCACCGTAAAACTCGAGCATTTTGACCGTGTCTTTAATGGATTCTTGATACCAGTCGCCTGCGCGAGTCATCTTGGCATCAGCAAACCCCGTGACATGACCGCCCAGCCGGTGCATGGCAGCCTCGTGCGCCAGACGGGTGCGGGTAGATGGCTGATAAAAGGCCACCACCATGGTTTTTTCACTCAGCATATCGGAATTGCGCCGGCTGCGGGCAATCGGTTCCAACTGCTGGGCTACATCAAATACGTGGAAAAACTCATTTCGCTCAAAGTCCTTCAAAGACAGAATATCACGACCTGAGAAGCTTCTCATTGGGTATCCTCCAAATAGTTGTTTGTATGTTGATCACAAATTTGTTTATTTTCCTGGATGTGTAATTCAGCTTGCGGTTAGGCCTCCTGATACCTGGTATGAAGCCACCCGGCGCACTACATGGAAGCGGAACGTGCCAGGCAGAAAATAACTCAATGAATAATCTACAATCTTTCCCGTATCGCTGAGCAGTGAAGCATCAAACATCAGCAATACATCTCCCCGCTGGATACCCAACGCCCGGGCAACCTGGTTGTTTGCTGCTACTGCCTGAATATCACAACGGGAATTTGCCAGATGGGGTTCGCCGCGCCGGAGCAGCAAATCCAGGACCGAGCCGCTGAAACTGCCATTGATCTCCTCATCCGGTAAAACATCTGAAGGAAGCACGTCTACCAGAAATGCCACCGGTCGATTTCCCACGACAATGACCCGCTTGAAAACCACAACTTCTGCATCCGGATTTAACTTTAATCGCTCGGCCTCGGTTGCAGTGGCAGTTCGCCTGTGGATTTCCAGATCGCCCATCGCCACCTGTAATCCAAGTCGCCGGGCGAGGTTTTCGATACTCTCCAACACTTCCAGGCCAGTATCGATGACCCGGGAGGGATGAACAACAAATGTACCCACACCTTGCTGGCGGCGAATCAAACCTTCGGTCTCGAAGGTACGCATGGCCTCGCGCAACGTGGCGCGGGAAACGCCCAATTGCTTCGCCAATTGCGGCTCGGACGGCAACCGGTCTCCTGCATCGGTATTCAGTATCAATTCTTTGATCTTCTCGTGCAAGCGGACGGTTCTTAACTGACTTTCACTCATACTTCACCCCCGAGGACCGGTAGTATCTCGAATTTTTGTACATCCACCAGTCCAAGATCTGAAATCCTTAATTCCGGAATTACAACCAGCGCCAAAAGACTCAATTGCATATTGGGATTGTTCAGACGGCAGCCACACAATTTAAACCCTTCCAGAACCGAAGCGGCTTTTCTGGCGACAATCTCGGCGCGTTCATCGGACATCAATCCTGCAATCGGCAATTCCACTGCGCCGATCACCTGATCATCATTAATCACTACCTGCCCACCACGCATTTCCGCGAGTTTGTTAGCTGCCAGTGCCATCTGGGATTCGTCCGTGCCCACAACCAGCATATGATGGCTATCGTGCGCCACTGTGGATCCAATGGCGCATTTTCCCTGCAAACCAAACCCGTGCACCAGGCCGACCTGTACGCTGCCATTGCCGGCATGCCGCTCGACCAGGGCAACTTTCAGGAGATCGCGTTCGAGGTCGATTGGGATTTCTCCTGCCTGCGCCGTGACTTCGAGTTGCAAATGTCGGGTGGGCGCCTGATTCTCGATCACGCCAATCACATGCGCCAGGTAGCTGCCCGATTCTGCCGGTGCGGCTAACCGAAAATCCTGCGCGGTGAGCGCACGTTTCAGATGAACAGATTGTTTTACCCAGGCAGGATATTCGAAGGCGGGGATATCCGTTACCAGTTTGCCTTCCTGGGCAATAATCTTCCCACGGGCGACCACAGTCGATGGATGGAAATCGGTTAACGAACGCACCAACAACAGATCGGCAGATCGCCCTGGGGCAATTTGCCCAACTTCCCTGGCTACTCCAAAATGTGTGGCAGTATTGAGAGTTGCCATTTGAATGGCGGTCAGCGGGGTTAATCCCTGGGAGATGGCATGCCGGACAACTCGATCCATATGACCTTCATCGACCAGCGTTTGCGAATGTGAATCATCGGTGCACAGGAGGAAGTTCCGGGAATCCAGCCCCCTTTCGGTGATCGCTTTCACCTGCTGCTCCACGTCATGCCAGGCGGAGCCATAACGCAACATGACTTTCATTCCCTGACGCGCGCGGGCAAGCGCATCATCAAGCCGCGTTCCTTCGTGATCGTCCTCAGCACCGCCAGCAAGATAAGCATGGAATGGCAGACCTAAATCCGGGGAAGCGTAATGACCGCCAATGACTTTGCC
>JAGUYX010000138.1 GCA_020061145.1 Anaerolineales bacterium
ATGATGGATGGTGGGTTTCCGGGGAAATTATGGCATCGAAGCTGCCAGGGTATTGTCCGACGATAATCCTGCGCTGACCGTATTCACCCACCCTACCCGGCTGAAGGATTCCTGTGACGATGGGCGGGACAGACGTAGGGTGGGAGCAGGGGCGGGGTTGATTCAGTATTCAGCCTGCCGTGACGCAGCCCCGAATCCCACCAAAAGAACCCCTTACCCAAACCCTCTCCCCCCAGGGGTGGAGAGGGCTTTTCCACGCCCTGTTTCGTCTGGTGTCCCCGCGGAGCGGGCGTCGGGCGTTCCCACGAAGATCGTGGGAACCAGGCAGCCATCTCTCACCGCAGTGCGGCAGAGGCAGGCTGGCGACGCGGGATAATCGTCCGCCGGAATTAACGCATGGGCGGGTCTCAGACCCGCCCCTACATATCCCTCTGCGGGGTGGGGCGGCTGGCTTCTTCCAGGCTCATGGCGCCCTGCAACTCCCGGGGGGCCTGCCCGCCCTGGCGCGCCAGCCGTTCCAGCCGCCACAGGTCGAGGGGCAATTGCAGGGCGTGGTAAACCACCTGCGCCAGGGTCTTCAGGGTACGCCGCGAAAGGAACTGACCGCCGCGCAGGCTCTGCGCCAGCGCCCGCCCGGCTTTGCGCAGGCGGTATTCCCGGTGCACCCGCCGGTGCAGCTGGCGGTAAAAACGGGTGTTGAACGGCCCGTGGAACAACATTGCCAGGTCGTCCGAGTCGTACCAGTTCTGCTTTTCGCCCAATTGCTCCTGCACCCGCCGGTAAAAGGTGGTGCCGGGCAGGGGGTAAGAGACCGAAATGCCGATATCGTCCGGGCGGGTTGCCCACACCAGCCGCAGCGTCTGCTGAATGTCCTCCCAGGTTTCGCCGGGGTAACCAAACTGCAGGAAAAAGCCCACCTGGATGCCGTGCCGGCGCAATTGCCCGGCCGCCTGGCGGATTTGCTCGACGGTGGTGCCTTTTTCCATGGCGTTCAGGATTTTTTGCGAGCCGGATTCGGCGCCCACCCACACGATCTGCGCCCCGGCGCGCTTTAAGGCCGGGACGGCGCCGTCGCGGAGCAACAAATCCACCCGGCTCAGGCATTTGAACGGCGTGCGCAGGTTATTTTGCTCCACCAGGCCGGCGAATTCATCCAGCCAGCCCGGTTTGAGCCCCAGGATGTCGTCCACAAACCAGATATGATCCGGCTGGTAGGTCTGCTTGAGCCAGGCCAACTCGGCGGCCACGTTTTGCGGGCTGCGCACGTTGTAACGCTGCCCCCAGATCGGCTTGGCGCACCAGTTGCAGTGGAACGGGCAGCCGCGCGTGGTGACCATGTTCATCGAAAAATACCCGTGCGCCCGGCGCCAGATGCCGCGGTAGGCGTCGATATCCACCAGCTCCCAGGCGGGGAAGGGCAGGCTGTCCAGCTCGCGCAGGTCGGGGCGCGGGGCGGTTAAAAATATTTCATCCCGGTCGAACCCAGGGCTGCCGTTAACCCCCACGCGCCCGGGGAGATAAGCCAGCCCGGCGATCTCCGCCAGCGGTGGGGCGGAGCGCCCGCAAAGCACCCCCAGCAGCTCGCCCAGGGTGATTTCGCCCTCGCCGCGGAGCACAAAATCCGCCCCCCGGCGCAGGTAAGCCGCGGCGTGATCGGCGGCGTCCGCTCCGCAAACGATCACCGTACAGCCCGCCTCCCGCGCCATGCCGATCATCTCGAAGGCGGCCTGGCGCATGCGCAGCAGGCACATTTTGGAGAGGTAATTAAAGTTATCCTCGAACAGCACGGCGAAACGCGGGGTATGAGTCTGCAAAGCCCGCCGCCATTCCTGGACGGATTCCGCCAGGATGGCATCGAAAAACGCCACCGAGTACCCCAACGATTGCAGGTAGGAGGCTGCATACAAGGAGCCCAGCGGGGGATAGGGCTGCCTGGCGCGGTACAGCTTGGGGTCGAAGCGCAGGTAATAGGACTGCCCGATCAGCACCTGGGCGCTCATGCTGCACCTGCCAGCCGGCGCAGCGCCTGCTCCAGGCGGGCGGCATAGGCCTGCAAAGTACGCTGCGCATAGCCGTCGAAATGTCCCTGGCACCAGTTTGCCGAAAAATACACTTCTTCCAACCCGTCCGCCTGCCGGGTAAACCGCCGGATTTTGCGCTTCTGCTCCCAGCTTTCCAGCACGTCGAAGGGCGGCAGGGAGAGCAGGCGTTCGTAGACAGAGCCGCCCGGGTTTTCCCCGCCGCCGGGCTGCTCCGCGAGGGGCGGGGGACCGGCAGCATTGGGCAGATAAACTTCGGCCCAGGGGTTGGCGCGGCGCAGGCGGGCATAAACCGCCGCGCCGTTCAATGGCAGCATCTGCGCCAGCTCGTGGGCGGCGTACAGATTTTGCGCGCGGAGCTCCAGGTGGTCGCTGGTGATCAAAAAGTTGGGGCAGACGGTATCCCCATAACGCCGGTAGATACCCCGCAGCCACAGGATGATCAACGCCCGGCAGAGCCATAATCGCCCCGGCGCAGTGACGATGAAATAATCGTAATCGGCCCCCGGAGCGGGGTTGCCGGCTGCCAGCGAGCCGCTCAGGGCGACCATGCGCACGAAGGGCAGCCGCCCAATGGCGGCGCCGTAGCGCATCGCCCGGGGCAGCAT
>JAGUYX010000131.1 GCA_020061145.1 Anaerolineales bacterium
AAGCAAGCTTCAGCACTCCAGATTACGCCGGTTCCAGAAACATCTGTGGCGGCCGGCATTTTGAGCCGCCCAATCGTCTTTGGGATCCTTCAGTCGGCAAAAAGCGCCTCCTTCGGATAGACATTTGGGATAGCCGGCCACGAAAAAAAGGGCTGTCTAGAAAGAACTTCTAGACAGCCTCAGCAGGTTGGGCCTTTTAGGGCTTGTAATTGTCGTTGCGTTTAAGTAAGTCGAGAAATTCGTACCCATTCGAGTCGCGTTTGATCTCTACACGATACTCGCCTGAAGTTATCCGTTCGGTTGCATGAGCATGGTATTTTCCCCAATCAGAACGAGGTATCCCAGCCAATAAACCGAGGATCTGCACGGCAATTTGCCCGCGATGTTTGGGATGAAGCCTGTCATAGGATTTCAAGAATTTGTTGCTGAAAGAGACGTTCAAATGGGCCTCCCGGCTAAAGTCCAGGGCGGTTTGTGCGCCAATTATGATTTCCAATTTTCAAGCTTACGCTTTCCACAATCATCCTGTATTTGGATATAGGGTAAGCTACAAGAGATTTCCTGTGGCCCCCCATCCTGTATTCAGTTGTTAAGGTCCAACCCATATCCATTATATGTGAAATAGTGCCGTCCTTCAACTAACATTCATGACAGCTTGATATTTTTTAGTGAAGTAGCTTTAACCTTAAGACTTAATCCTGTCTGGATATTTCCAGATGAGCTTGGGCTCGCTCCTAATAGTATAAATTCCCCTCTTACGCAATTCTTTCCTCCCCAAAACCCTCGATCAACGCGGCGCGCCGGAAAAAAGGTAAAATATACCTGATGCCTCGGCAAAGAAATTACATTCCACCACGGTTTTTATTTAGAGGCACATCCCGGAATCGCTGATGCGAACCCACGAGCCACCTTCCGCCACGAAAATGCAATCCCTGCTGGAGCAATCCGCCGGCATGCACGCTCACCTGTGCCCGCGCCAGGTGCTCGGGGTGCGCATGGGCCTGTGGGCGGCGGAGCTGCTCAACCTGGAGCTGCCCCAAAAAGATAAACGCCTGCACGTATTTGCCGAAACGGACGGGTGTTTTGTGGATGGCGTCTCGGTGGCGACCGGCTGCTGGGTAGGGCGCCGCACGCTGCATATCCTGGATTTTGGCAAGGTCGCCGCCACCTTTGTGGACAGCCGCAGCGGCGAGGCCTTCCGCCTGCGCCCCCGCCTGACGGTGCGCGAGGAATGGCAGCCCTACGCCCCGGGTGAGCCGACCCGCTGGCACGGTTACCTGGCGGCTTACCAGCGCATGCCCGTCGCCCAGCTCCTGGAAGCCACGCCGGTGAGCCTGAGCCTTTCCCTGGAAGCGCTGATCAGCACCCCGGAGGCGCGCACGCGCTGCAAAGCCTGTGGGGAAGAAATCTTTAATGAACGCCAGATCGAGCAGCAAGGCCTGACGCTCTGCCCGGGCTGCGCCGGGGGAAATTATTTTGTATTGCGCGCAGGGGAATAAACCGGCGCGGCGATAAGTGGCGTTATCCGCCGGTCAGCATATCGCTGGTCTTCATCTCATCCAGCAAACGCAGAAAAAGCTCCACCACCTGGGGGTCGAAGTGAGACCCCGAGAGCGCTTTGATGTGCTCCAACACCTGATCATCCGGCCAGGCCTGGCGATACGGGCGGTCTGAACGCAGCGCGTCCCAGACGTCCACCACCGCAAAGAGCCGCGCCGCCAGCGGGATCTGCGTACCTTTGAGGCCGCGCGGGTAACCCGTCCCATCCCATTTTTCATGATGGCAATAAGGGATATCGAGCGCCGGGCGCAGGTAAACGATGGGCAGGAGCATTTCGAAGGCAAGCTGAGGATGCTGGCGCATGATTGCCCATTCCTGCTCGTCCAGCGGGCCGGGCTTGAGCAGAATTCTATCGGGTACGCCGAGTTTGCCGATATCATGCAACAACGCGCCGCGCCGCAGGTGCACCAGGTCTTCGGCTTTCATCCCCATCTCACGCGCCAGCAATACGGTCACCCGGGTGACGCGCTGGGTGTGGCCTTCCGTTTCGTGATCGCGCAAATCCATCGCCCGCGACCAGCCTTCGATGGTTGCGTCGTAAGCCAGGGACAACTCAAGATTAGTTTGATGCAAATCTTCGTAAGCCTGGGCGCTATCCAGGGCGATCGCCGCCTGCCCGGCCAGCATATCGAGAAACTCAAACCACTCGGGCGCCGGTTCGAAGGGACGGCGATGAAAAACCTCCAACACCCCCTTGACCTGCCCCTTGGCCAGCAGCGGGGCGCCGACATAAGCCACAAATCCTTCTTCGTCCAGCAGCGGGGCGGCAGTAAATTCAATCCTGGTCTCCCGCATGTCGGGTACATGCAGAACCTTCCGCTCGAGCGCGACCCTGCCGGAAAAACCCTTACCCAGGCGCACCTGCCCGGTTTTTAATGCCTGGGACAGGAAGCCATAATTGCTTAACGGTTCGAGGGCGAAGGTGTGCGGGTTGAGCAGTAACAGCCCGACTGCGTCGGCGCCTAACTCGGCCGCGCTTTGCTGCACGATGATTTCGGCGGTGAGTTTGACGTCATGGCTGTGGGCAATGGCCACGTCGATCGTGCGCAGCGCATTCAGATGCCGGATCTGGCGCTCGATTTTTTCCTCCGATTGCTTGCGCCTGGTCTCCAGTTCCATGGTGTCCAGGGCAAAGGAGATGTCCATTCCCATTTCTTCCAGCAGGCGCTGTTCTTCCTCCACCGCAAAGATATCCACATCGGTGGCATACAGGTTCAACGTTCCAATCACCTGTCCGCCGCGCCGAAAGGGCACTGCCGCGGCGGAATAGAATCCCCCGGCGACGGCCATTTTGTGCCAGTGCGCCATACTGGGGTCGGATTGGATGTCCCGGCCATAACCGACCCTGCCGGTGTGCAAGGCGGCGCCGATCAAACCGCTTTTGAATGGCTCTGCGCCGATATTTATCGCTTGAAAAGGCAACTGGTCCTGAGCCAGGCCCTGGGAGGCGACGGGAGTTACCAGCCCTGAATCGGGATCGAACAGGCCGATCCACGCCAGGCCAAATTTCCCATGTTCCACGGCGACCCTGCAGATGTTTCGGAACAGCTCGTCCGGTTCCCTGACCCTGACAGTGGTCTGGTTTACCTGGCTCAAGGTCGCATAGAGGCGAGCCAGGTACCGGACGCGCAATTCCGCCCATTTGCGATCGGTGATGTCAACAGAAAGAATAAAAAGCCCCTCAGTCACCGGATTGATGCGCAGCAAAAACCAGCCTTTTGCGCCGTCCGGATAGGTGAACTCATTTTCAATTTGACCCGCTATGCGATCCTGCATGCAGCGGCGCAGCAGAGCGAACATCTGCGTCTCATCGATGCCCGGGTAGGCTTCCATCATAGTGCGCCCCAACAATTCGCCGCGGGATTTCCGGGCATGCAGCAATACGGTGTCGTTTAGGTAGGCATAACGCCAATCAAAATCAATAATCTGGCAACCTTCTAAGAGGTTATCCAGAATGGTATATTTACTCTGGTTCATTACCGCCTTGGCCCCTTTCCCCTGCCTGATTAATCAACATACTTTCTATACGCTGACTAATCATACATTTCGTAGTGGATTACTCCAAATATAATCATTAGATTATCAGATTAAGCCGAATTGTGCCATACAGATGCCGGACGCGCTGAGGCGCCTGAAGATGCCGGTCATCAATTTGCCGGATAATGGGTTGCAGTCTTTATGCCGGAATTGGAGAGCAATTGCCTGGTTTTTTTACTCCCCCAGGTATCCCTTACGGTTTAGCAGGCAGAAGGGTAAAAAACAAATGCGTTATTCTGGAATTTCCCGCAAAGCTGGTGACTAGATGGACATTCTGACAATTGAGACTTACCGTTAAGGCATTAACGGGCGAAAACGAATTTTTTCGCCATCGATCACGGTTAATTTTCCAGGTAGCTGGCCTTGAAGTTCGGTAAACAAATCGAGTGTGCGTGCAATTTTTCGATCACGTTCACCGATACCAAAGCGTAACAATACAACACCTGACGAGGGCAGCTTCATGCGGTACACTAACTCACCAAAATCTTTATCTTCAGTAAGAAGGATACGGCCTTCCTCAACTGCTCTGCTGAGCACCTCATCGTCAGTAGCGCCTGGAAAAGTTTCCAGTACATACAATACATCGTGGCCTGCTGCCCGTAAAGCCTCGATAAGCTTGGTTTCACAACATTCATCCGCCAATAATCTCATAAACGCTGGCCATCAGCAAAGTAGATTTCTTCCTCGGCCAGATGATCCGCTGCATATGCGATTGCAGCGTAAATGTCTTTATGCGTCAGATGAGGATGATCGGCAATGATCTCTTCAGCTGTCATACCCCCGGCCAGTTTGCGTAAGATCATCTCCACTGTGATACGGGTTCCCTTGATCACAGGCTTACCAAACATAATTTTCGGGTCGATTACAATTCTTTTATGAACCATGGCCTTCTCCCGATTAAAACTAATGAAACCTCCAGCTTCCTTCACCTGGATTATACCGCGGAGACCATTAACGCTTTCAATGGCGATTAAAAAAGTATGGTTACCCTGAACGGGTTTACAAAGCGCGCAGGCGGAGTAAATTATCTCCCGGCGATAGCACAGTCGCTTCGGGGTTACCCGGGCGAAAATGGCGCAAATGGAAACTGAACAGGTTGGGGTAACCCGCCTGTAGCGCGGCGATAAGGATCTACATGTACGCCAGGCTTCAGCCTGTCGAAGGAACCGGACCGACTGAAGTCCGTCCTACAAACCTGCAACTCCCACCGTTTCGAGGCGACCTTCCAGGGAGACGGTATATCCGGCAGGCTGATCCCGGCGATCAGCCCGAGAACGAGTGTGAGCCCGGCCAGAAGATAAGCGACGATCTGCAGGATGCCAGGAGAGCGGTTAACGAGCATGATTAATCCTTCCGGTTTGTCGGTGTCTATAGAATCGTAATCGCAAATCCAACCATTCTCTCTGTCAGGATAAAAGCAATTCCCCCCGGGCGCACCGGCGAGCCGGGGGGATTATGGACTGGACAGGTGAAGGAAATACGACCTGGTCAGGTGGGCAGGCGGGGTTATTCCAGTCTACCCGGCCAGCAGCCTGCC
>JAGUYX010000247.1 GCA_020061145.1 Anaerolineales bacterium
CAGGTTGGGAAACCGTCAGGCAAAGCCGGGGCGAGTACAGCAGATTTTTATATTTGACGCTTTCTGTCCATGTGCTGAAAATCAACTGGTCGTCCACCACAGCATACCACACGGGGACATTGTGCGGGCGCCCATCCGGGCGGATGGTGGCGATCAGCGCATCTCTGCCAGTTTCCCGGAGAATCTGCCACATTTCTGGAATACTCAACCGCGCCATATTTTGTTTGTCTTTCTCCTGATTAGGACAGGTTATTGTCCTGCCGCCGAAGGTCCACCTTCCAGATGGCAAGCAAAATGCTTTTCGGCAGGCTCCAGGTTGGGGGTTGCCAGTAATTCTTCCAGGCGAGGATGATGGGCATACACGCCACGATATGCTGGGGGCAGCAAGGCCGCGATACGGCACATCATTTCGTCGGTGTTTTTTTGTAAGGCCGCTGAACGCTGTTTCCTGTCCACCGGAGGCAGGTAAAAGGTCTCGCCAAATACCAGTCGGATGCAGGGTCTGCGCAGGCGTAAAAACTGGCTGAAGATTTTTTCGGTGCCGGTCACTGCTGCGGGAAGGATGGGAATCTGCCCGACGTGCTCCGCCAGAAAGGCCGCGCCGGGTTTCCCTTGGATCAAAGCGCCAGTTGGGCTGCGAGTGCCTTCTGGCGCCACTCCGAGCAGACCGCCGTCCTTCAGGTAGTTTGCAGCGAGACGTAATGCCCGAAAGTCGCTGCTCTCCCGGTTTATCCAGATACCTCTGGCGGCCTTTACTAACAGCCTGCTGAGAGGATTGCGCCGGTATTTGTCAGCCACCAGGCCGGTCACGTCCTTGCGGGGTAACACAGCAAAATATAAAGGCCCATCCAGAATGCCAAGGTGATTGCACACCAGTAAACAACCCCCTTCGCGGGGGACGTTCTCCAGATTCAGGATCTCCAGGCGAGTCAAAGCCTGGAAGAGAATCAGAATCAGATTTTGTAGCAGGGTGCGCATAGTCTTGTTGTTGTGGCGTTGTTGCGCCTGGGCAGGAATTTCCTGATCCTTCAGGGAATTCGCCCGGGGTGCGCCGGCTTCAGGCCAAGCTCAACCCTTTCGTCTCCAATGGTCAGCGTCCGGGTGATCATCTCGGAATCCGGCCTGCCAGATTCGAGCGATACTGCCCCGGTATGATCCATGATTCTACCGTGAAAGGCAAAAATCGCCCGCGTAAGTCGCTCTCCCGCAAGGCAGGAGAGATGAACGGGCTCGGCAGGATTCAGCCCGGCTTCCATGCGCAGGTTTTCCACCGCGTGAATGAATTCCAGAGCCAGGCCCTCCTGCTCCAATTCCGGAGAAAGTTGCAGGTCGAGCATTACCAGGCGTGATCCCTGGGTATAGATTTGCCAGCCTTCCGGGCTGGTCAAAATCACCTCCACCTCCTCCGGACGGAGTTGAATGGTTCTCTCATTGATCTGCAAAGCAACTGTTTTGCCTGCCAGGAGTTTCCTGCCGGCATCTTCTGCATCCACCAGGGACAAAGCCTCATGCATATCTTTATACACTTGCGGATCGCTCTCCAGCAACTGCTCTGCCCGCATATGCAAAGCAAACAGCATATCTTCAGCTGCTCGCCAACCTATCCGGATGTTTTTTGCTGACACCTTCTCCCGCAGTATTTCCTGGAAATCCTGTACTTTTTCCACTTCGTCAGGCGCGTCCAGGTAGAAATTCATCTGCGCAAGAGGTTGCCACGGGGGATAACCGGCCTCCTGGCGTGCAATCTGGCTCAGATTGGTCAATGAACGCAGTAATTCCATGCTGGTCTCCAGGCCGGGTTGGATCAGGCTGTTATCTGCCACAGGCCATTGAGTCAGGTGCACCGACTCCGTGGTTTGCTCGTCGATGCGATGCACCAGCGCCTGGTAGATTTCCTCCGCCAGGAAAGGGAGCGCCGGTGCCAGCAATCGGGCGAGGGTAACCAACGCTTCATACAATGTGGCGAAGGCTGCCTGGCTAGTGGGCAGGTGAGCGGTCTGGCGCAGTCTTCCCCGGATAAGCGGCAGGTACCAGTTCTTCAAATCTTCCACAAAAGTTTCACACGCCGGGGATATTCGATTAATCTCAAAGCTCTCGAAGGAGTCTGTTACCCGCTGGATCAACTGGTGCAGGTGCGAGAGTAACCAGCGATCGAGCGGGGTGTAGGCAGCTTTGCGCAACAGCGCCAGAACCTGGGTAGCGTTGCCCGGCGCCCAGCCTGACCGGCTGGCGAATGCGGTAAATTCAGCGAAGACGCTCCATAACGCATTTACATAGACAGCGCTGGCAGCCAGTGAATCTTCATCTAACGGGTTGCCTGAGCGTTGCCATTGGCGTAAAAAAGCCCAGCGCAGCGGTTCCACGCCAAGATTTTCGATATATTCCCAGGATTTATTTTCCCCCGCTGTTGCATCTACCGTAAGGGCATGCCTGAAAGCAGGCTCATGCTGCAACAATCCCAGTTGTGTATGCACAGCGCTGAACCAGCGTTGCACATCGTTTTCGCCAGCCACCACCAGATCTGCGGGCATAAAAACCTGTTCGTCGCCGGTTTGAAATGCGCTGGCTGGATCGGGCAGCAGTGACACCAGGCTGGTCTCAAACAGGCTATCCAGCACCATGGGTATGTGGCGCATACGCGCTTCGGGGGACTTGCATTCCGGGCAGGCATATTGGAGGGTCGCCAGAGATGGTAGATGTAAATCTTGAATATCTGGCCTGATCCCGGCGAGTTTTGCCAGTTCTGGGCGCGAACCAACCACCTGCACGTAACCACACACATCACACTTCCAGGCAGGCAATGGCGCTCCCCAGAAGCGCTCGCGGCTCACCAGCCAGTCGCCTTTCAGATTATTCCAACGAACAAAGAGTTCTCCGTCTTCTGGTGGTGTCCAACGGATCTGGCGAGATAACTCCGCCAGAGGATTTTTCTGCTCCCCGACCACCAGAAACCATCCCCATCGTAACATGCTGATCAATGGTGTCTGGCAAAAGGCGCAGGTGTTTTCTGCTTCAACGGAGAAATTATCTTGTAGCAACAAGCCACGCCGTTCCAGGTCTGCCAGGATTCCGTCGTTGGCCTGATACGCCAGGAGTCCGCGCCAGGGGCCGAACTGAGCGATAAACCTGCCCTCCTCGTCCAGCGTTTCCAGCAGGGGTAGATCAAACTCATCAACCAGCCGGCAGGCTGGTTCATCATACACTGGCGCCAGCGATAACAAACCGCTGCCGATGGATCGGTCGACCTGGGAAGTAATGAGTACCCGGTAAGCAGCTTTTTCAGGCACCAGATAGGTGAACAAAGGCCTGTAATGTAGATCTTTTAGCTGCCGTCCTTTGAAGGTTTCGAACACCTTTACGTTTTCCCCAGGAAACAGGCGTTTGACTGATCCTCTGGCGAGAATCAGGCGTTCAGCGCCGGAAGGATTGCCTGCCGGGGTTTCTTCCAGGTTGTGTTCGAGGATGACATACTCTTGTTCGGGATGAGCAGCCACAGCCACATTGCCGGTCAATTTCCACGGAGAATCACTCCACACCAGCAACGAGGTGCCCGGATCTTCAACCAGGGGCAGGCGAACCAATACGCCAGACTTACCTTCAGGATGAATGGCCTGATAAACGTCGTTTTCACCCAGCGAGGTGCCACAGCGAGTACAGAATGGCACAACTCGCCTTTCGTATTTCAAAAATCCCTTTTGCCAGTGTGTTTGAAATGCCTGCCAGACTGTTTCGATGTATTCCGGAGTCTGGGTGACCAGCGCTTCTTCCAGGTCCGCCCAATAGCCACAACGTTCATAAAAACGTACCCAGTCTTGCAGGTACTTAAAAGCTGTTCTCCGGGCCAGGTCGCAGAAACGCGCCATACCGAGTTCTGTGATGTGGCGTTTATCACGCAGGCCGGATTGCTGCTCCACTGCCCGTTCGATAATTAGGCCATGAGTATTCCAGGCTGCGCGCCGCCGCAGAGCAAACCCTGTTTGGGTTTTGTAGCGCAGAATCAGGTCTTTCACCACTAAAGGCGCCAGGTCATGGAAATCCGGCTCCCGGTATACGTCCTGAGGTTTTTCGTGAAAGTTAAAAACCGGATGTTCACCCGTTAAACGGTTGGTTTTTTCGAAGATGTGGTGGATCTGCCAGTAGCGAAAGATGGTCTCTTCGAGGCGGGGAAAATCGGGCGAAGGGTTGGCAGGCTGGAACATGGGCAATCCCTGATCTATAGTTCATCAAATTCTGGTGATGGGCTGTCAGGCGTTTGTTTGGTGAACTTTCACTATGCCCATTCACTCGGATACAGGCCATTTTATCTATGCACAGGATTGTACTCGTTATTGGGATATGCGCGCCAGAACACAAGCCAATCACTACCGCCCGGCCTGTCGGTTTGCGAAAACGAGTTTCATATTTTCAAAGTCGAGGAGCCATCCGGATTATTCGTTGTCTTCCGGCACCAGAGTCCAGATCGTGGGCAAATTCATCGCCCGGTTGACCCACCACAGGATGGAGCCGATGAATAATAATCCCCCGATCAACAACACCGTACCCGGTCCTACCGCTTCCAGCAGGCCTCCCACACTCCACCTGACCAGCTGATATTGCCCGGTATAGGCGGTACCCACCCCCGCGGCGATTTCGCGCGACGTTTCATAGGTGACATAGATCGCGATCATCAACATCCATAATAAGGAGGCAGGCAATGTACTGGCTTGCAGCAGGCTCACTCTTTTTTCCCGGAAGCGCACCCTGCCGTTTAATCTGGATTGGAGAGCCTTGAAGAAAATATCTCGTTGTTCAGCATCGGCAAAACTCAAAGTCGCTTTATGATTGAATTTACCTGGTTTGTACCGGATAGTTGCTTTTTGGGTGTGCAGGTTGGCGAAGACTTCTGTCACGGAGGCATAAGAGATGATCTTTTCATCCGCAGCCATTTTCACCGGCTGACGACCGGTCTGGCGATAATCAGCGCGCGCCCGGGCGAAATCTTCCTTGCTCATCCGGTAGATGCGTAGCGCACTGTCGCCTAACACAACCGCTTCTTGGGATTCTTTATCCAGGAAAAACCAGATCGGTACCCAGCTGGATGGTTCGTTTTGTGGAGGGGTTGTTTCCTTTGTTGCACTCGAGTCCCCATTCAAACTGCGGACGACTTCTGCTTCTCTGACCAGGGACAAATTAAGGCGGTGCAGGTAGCGTTGGGCAATCTGGTTATCCGGGTTAAGTTCGACCACTTTTTCCAGGCAGTACCGCCGTTGTTCCTCGTCTTCCATGGCTGTCGCCAGCCATAACCAGCCGCTTTCATCCCCGGGATTGGATTCCAGATAGGAAGATAGGTGTTCTTCTGCGCTTTTTTTGTCCCCCATCTTGAGCATGGTAATTGCCTGGTGTAAAGAGGTTTGCATGGTTATCCCGCCTTTAATGAGCTGAGCGTACAGATTAACGGGTGGATGTTCTCCTGTTTTTCATTATAGAGAAAACAGGTCGGAAAAACGTTGCGATTCCGTCTAAAAGTTGTGATTGAACATCTGCGCCCCGATGAGCCATCGGGGCGCAGATAAATTAAATTTGTTTGACTCCCAGTATAATGGTTTCCCCTTCAATTTGGTGTTCTTCGTGATAAGCCTGCGGTGGGGGCGGTTCGGCAATCAGTTCCTGGCTCAGCGTTTCGGTCTGGATATAGTCTGCCCAGTTGAGCAAAACTTCTTTCAGCTTTTCCTGAGCCTGATAATAGGTGACGATCCGATCCTCAATGTTGAAATCGGCTTTTTTGCGCATCTCCTGAATGCGGCGCACCAGTTCCCGCGCCAGACCTTCGGTGCGTAACTCTGGTGTAATGTATGTGTCAATCGCGGTCGTAACCACTCGATCGGCTGCCACTGCGAGACCCTCCGCAGGTTGGGAGCTGATCAGCACCTCTTCCGGGGTCAGGAGAATGGTTTCGCCATCCAGTGCGACGGTCACATTTTCCCCTGCGTTGACTCGGGCAGCTACCTGACCGGCATCCAGTCCCTCCAAAGCCGCGCGCACCTGTGGAAAGCGGCTGCCATATTTGGGCCCAAGCAACTTGTTATTCGGTTGTATCTTATAGCGAACCAGCTCATCAGCCTGTCCCACAAAGGTCAATTCCTTCACGTTCAGCTCATCGGCGACAACTTCTACCAGTTCCGGGCTCAGGTCTGCTTTACCCTGGCTGACATGCACCAGCACCCGGCTCAATGGCTGGCGGACTTTTAGCCCGGCGTTGGTGCGGGCGCTCAATCCCAGAGAAGCCACCCGGCGCGCCAGATCCATCTGGGTGATCAGCTTTTCGTCGATCAATCCGGTATCCACCTCCGGCCAAAGCGTATGGTGAATCGAAGTAAGCGCCTGGGGGTGATTTTTGCGAACCAGGTTCTGGTACATCTGCTCGGTGACAAATGGAATAAATGGTGCCAGCAGTCGCGCCAGTTTTACCAGCACATGGTACAGTGTGCCATAAGCCGCTTCTTTGTCGCCATCGAGCTCGCTCTTCCAGAATCGCCGGCGGCTGCGGCGAACATACCAGTTGCTCAAATCTTCCACGAATGGTTCTACGATCAGTGTGGCGCCAAACGGATCTGTTTGCTCCATCGCCTGGGTTACCCCGCTGACGACCTGGTTCAGGCGCGCCAGAATCCAGCGGTCCAGGGAATTGGTGCTGTGCGGCGCATTTCCCTCGGGATATTCCAGGGAAAACGTATTTGCCTGCGGTTTCCAGCCATCCAGGAGGGCATAGGTGACGAAAAAGCTATAGACATTCCACAGTGGAATCATAAAACGCCGCCGTACGTCATCCGCGCCCTGGTACCCAAACAGCAGGTTATTTTCGGGTTTATGGGCACAAAATCGCCAGCGCATCACGTCCACGCCCATTTTATCGGCGGCTTCGTTGAATTCAATGGCGTTACCCCAGCTTTTGTGCATTTCTCGCCCGTCTTCAGCCAGCAAGGTGGCATACCCGAAAAGCTCCTTAAACGGTGCGTGTCCATCGATTACCGTTGCCATGGCAAGCAGGCTGTAGAACCAGTTGCGGAATTGCCCGGGAAACGACTCGCTCACCCAATCTGCCGGATACCATTTACGCCAGTATTCCGGATCGCTGCGGTAACCCAACGTGGAAAAACTGACAATCCCTGCATCCAACCATGGATTGCCCACGTCGGGAATACGGCTAATTTTCGCCCCGCACTGTGAGCACCGGATTTTAACGGCATCGATATAAGGCCGGTGAGGCGTATGTCCCTGGAAGGTTTCCCAACCTTCGACGGCGCGTTTTTCCAGCTCATGTTCGTCGCCGATTACCTCGAAGTGACCACAATTCGCGCAGGTCCAGATCGGCAGCGCCAGCCCCCAATAGCGTTTTTTGCTGATCATCCAGTCATGCATATTCCGCAGCCAATCCATCTCGCGGGAGTAGCCAAATTCCGGCACCCACCGAATTTCATCCACCACATCCATAATCTGGTATCGCAGGCTGGCGGCTTTTTCCTCAGCGGTCAAAGCCTCGCGTGGTTTGTCATACACCGGGCCCATACTGATGAACCATTCGTCCACCAGGCGGAAAACCAGCTCTGATTGGCAACGCCAGCAGGTGGGATAACGATGAGAATAATCTTCTACGTGGTAGAGTAATCCTTTGTGCGCAAGATCGTCGAAGATCGGCTCGGGAACCTCGGAAACATGTTTGCCCTCCAGCCAGGCAAACTCCGGGCCGAAATATCCCTCTTCGTCAATTGGCGCCAGGATCGGCAGGTTATATTCCCGGCCCAGGCGAAAGTCCTCCGCGCCGCACCCCGGTGCAATATGGACAATGCCGGTGCCTTCGCTTTCGCCTACCTCATCCCACAGGATCACCCGGTGCGCCTGGGCAGCGCTGGTTTCAATTCCTTTGAGCAGGTCCGTCAGGTGGGTTACGCCGCCGGTCTTACGGGCTGCCGGCAAATCGTCAAATGGCCCGTCGTAAGTCCAGCCTTCAAGCTGACGTCCCTTCAATTCATCCAGAATCTCATATTTACCCTGGAGCACATGCAGGGTGCCTTTGGACAGGTAAAACACCTGATCGCCCTGACGCACTTTTACATAAGTGAGTTCGGGGCCGACGGCCGCGGCCACATTGCTGGTTAGCGTCCACGGCGTGGTAGTCCACACCAGCAAGGCTTCCCCCGGGCGCTCACGCAATGGGAAGCGTAAAGTCACCGAGCGGTGCGTAAGTTCCATATAACCTTCGGTGACGATTTCATGCTGGCTGATGGCAGTCGCGCAGCGCGGGCACCAGGGCATCACATCTGCGCCCTGGTAAAGCCAGCCATTTTCCCAGACTTTTTTCAAGAAGGTCCAGATCATATAATTATTTTCATTAGAGAAGGTGAAATAACTGCCGCCTAACTCTGCTAAGCCGAGCCGGCCCACGATCTGCTCGACCGAATCAGTCACCGGCCCTTCCGGCCCTTGCACGGTAACCACCTGAGACGGGTCTTCCATCAGTTTCGCCGCCAGCCAGCGTAGTTGCTCGGGCGAGTTCCAATCCATCCAATAACCCAGGCGGATGGATTGTTCGGTTTGAATGGCAGCATAACGTAAAACACGTTCCTTGCAACGCAAAACGAACTCCGCCAGACCGTATGCTTCGATATCCTTCTTTGATTTAAAGCCCAGCTCGCGCTCGACATTCACCTCCACCCATAGACCCTGGCAATCGAAGCCGTTCTGGTAGCGCAATTCCCGGTTTTGCATTGCCCAATACCGGTTGAACAGGTCCTTATAGGTGCGTCCCCAGCCATGGTGCACCCCCATAGGGTTATTCGCCGTGATCGGTCCATCCAGGAAAGACCATGCAGGTTGATTTTTTCGAATCTGGCGCAGGACTTCGAATGAGCGATTTTCATCCCAAAAGCGTAAGATGGCATACTCCTGGGATACAAAATCCACTTTGTTAGGCACTGGCTCAAACGGCATTTGACTACTCCTTCTCAAATAAGTAAAACTCTCGCCCCTTACAGGGACGAGAGTCAGTTTCCGGCTCCCGCGAGACCACCCTGGTTCCCACTTGCATGTGGGCACCTCGGTCAGGCACATGCCCGTGAAAGGGCAGATACCTGCGCAGAGGTTAACGGGTTGCGAACCCGGCGTACTTACTCAACTGTTCCTGACAGTTTTTCGGATTGCGGCTCCGGAAGGATTTTCCGCCCGGCTGCCTGCCCCGGCTCACACCCGACCCGGGTTCGCTGACAGGCGTGCACGTGCGTACTCGTTTCCATCAACGCCTTTTGGTTTTGTTGCAGATTTTCGAGATTAAACCACAAAGGGCGGCTTGGGTCAACCTTCACTGCGTTAATGCTCGTGGTGACAGCCCGGGTGTCCGCATAGGCGGCCAACAGCACTTTTTTCGCCTGAGGGTAAAATTACATGACTTCCGCCCGGAAGTCTGTGCAGATTTTCTCGGATATCCGCTGGTCAATAAGAAACAACGCAATCGAAAAAATTGCGTTGTTTGAATTCATCGACCGCTTCCATCCCTTGTCGGGCTGAATTTGCGTTTACTATTCGGAACTTATCGCGGTAATGATTGCACAAGTCACGTTCAATCGCGTTCAGGACCTGAGGCTCATCGTCATCAATCAGAATGATTGGCGGCGACATTCAGCGTCTCTAAACAGTTTGGCCCCGACCGGGAGGTATTTTTCCTGGCTTAGTTGGTGCGGATTTTCAGCAGAGCGTACAGTGGGCAAAATCCCACCAGGCCGGTCAACAAGGGTAAAAAGCCAAAAATTTTCAAAAACAGCCCCCAACCGCCGCCGACGACACCGGCCCATCCCAGGTATAGCAAAAGGATGCCCAGGGCCACGCGAATGATACGATCCCAGTTGGCTTCATTGATTTTAAACATGATTTTGTTCCTCCAAAGCAATCATGAATGTTTGTGAAACGGGTAACGTGCTTAATTGCTTGGATGAAGGAAATCGCAAAAAGTTACCAAATTGGTGAATTAACCCGCAAACGGTTCCTTTGACCTACTCTTCCAGGGTGCTTATATCTCCTTCCGGTTGGCCGAGGGCGCGGGCCTTCAACAGCCGGCGCATAATCTTCCCGCTGCGTGTTTTGGGTAGTCCATCGACGAAAGTAATGTTTTCCGGTTTGGCGATCGGGCCAATTTCGTGGCCGACATGGTTGCGTAATTCTTCCGCCAGCCTGTCGGATGGCTCAACACCTGCGCGCAATACTGCGTAAGCGTGGATGGCGTTGCCTTTCAACTCGTGGGGTAATCCGATTGCAGCCGCTTCGGCCACCGCCGGGTGACTGACCAGAGCGCTTTCTATCTCCGCCGTGCCCAGCCGGTAACCGCTGACCTTGATCACATCGTCCATGCGCCCGATAACCCAGATATAACCGTCCTCATCCTTGCGGGCAGAGTCGCCGGTCTGGTACATATGACCGAATTTACTCCAATACTGGTTTTTATAGCGCTCCGGATCGCGGTAAATGGTGCGTAGCATCGCCGGCCAGGGACGCTTGATCACCAGGTAGCCCTCATCTCCGGCAGGCACAGGTTTACCCTGGTCGTCCACCACGTCCACTTCCACCCCAAAGAAGGGGCGGGTTGCCGAGCCCGGTTTGAGCGGGGTAATCGGCAACGGCGTGATCATAAAACCACCGGTCTCCGTCTGCCACCAGGTATCCATGATCGGGCAGCGTTCTTTGCCAATTACACTGTAATACCACTTCCAGGCTTCCGGGTTGATCGGTTCGCCCACCGTGCCCAGCAGGCGCAGGCTGCTCAGGTCGTGACGATTGGGCCATGCGTCGCCAAAACGCATCAACCCGCGGATGGCAGTTGGAGCGGTGTACAGGATGGATATGCCATACTTTTCGATCATCCGCCACCAGCGGTTGGGGTAAGGGTAATTGGGCGCGCCTTCGTACATGAAGCTGGTGGCGCCGTTCAGCAGAGGCGCATACACAATATAGCTGTGACCGGTAATCCAGCCTGGATCAGCAGCGCACCAATATCGATCCTCCTCTTTCAGGTCGAAAACATACTTCAACGTGGTATAGGTGTACACCATGTAACCGCCGTGGGTGTGCACCACACCTTTCGGCCGACCCGTGGTTCCGGAGGTGTACAGGATAAACAACAGGTCTTCTGCATCCATCGGTTCGGAGGGGCAGACCGGGCTGGCGATAGGCAGACCCATCAAATCGTCCCACCAATAATCGCGGCCGGCTTCCATATATATTTCTTGACCGGTACGCCGCACAACAATGCAGCTTTCGATGGTTGGCTGGCGCGCCATTGCCTCATCAGCGATCTGTTTTAATTCCACAATTTTGCCGCGTAACCATCCGCCATCCGCGGTAACCAGGACCCGGCTTTGGGCATCCTCAATCCGCTCGGCGAGCGCCTCCACGCTGAAACCACCGTATACCACGCTATGCGCCGCCCCGATGCGCGCACAGGCCAGCATAGCGATGACCTGTTCGGGAATACGCGGCAGGTAAATGGAGACGATATCGCCTTTTTTAACCCCCATGCTCTTGAGTACGTTGGCAAATTTAGCCACCTCCCGATCCAGGGCATGGTAAGAAAATGAGCGCGTATCACCAGGCTCGCCTTCCCAGATCAAAGCCAGCTTGTTGCGTCGCCAGGTTTTGACATGCCGCTCCAGGCAGTTGTAGGCAATATTGGTTTTCCCACCCACAAACCAGCGAAAAAACGGCGCTTCGGTATCATCCAGTACCTCTTCCCAGGGTTGGAACCATTCCAGCTCGGCTGCCCTTTCAGCCCAAAATACCTGCGGATCTTCAAGGGAGCGCCGGTAGAGCGTCTCATATTCGGGTACATTGGCCTGACTTTCGATTTCCGGGGGCGGGTAAAACACATCGCCTGTAAGCGGTTTGCTGGTTACCGTTCGTTCCATCTTGGCCTCCTGAGATTTTTACGTTTAAGCGGACAAATTAAACCAGATTAATCGGCTAATCCATCTTACAGAACATTTTTTTGCCTGTCAATTTTATTTTGCCAGTTTGGCATCCGACTCCATCGCATAAATGTGATGGATACTTAATCCAGAACAGCCCTGAGTAAACCTCGGGGCTGTTTTGTTATTATTCGGTTTGACTGTGCTCAGGATGGCTCAAGGTTTGCCGGCTTTATCCGGTTTTTTCCCGTCACTCTTCCCGTTATTACTCTTTTCAGTTACCGCGTTTTCAGACAGCCCGTTAGACTCAGGCTTTCCGGGGTTTTCCGGTCGTCCATTATTCTTGAGCGCTTCAGTTTCCAGCGGCTCACCTTCTTCGAATTCGCCTTCTTCAGGTTCGGTATCGTCCGTCTGTGGCGGGCCGGCATGTTCTGGCCTGCCAATCAAACCGTAGGATTGCCAGACCTTGCCCCAACCGCCATCGGTGGACTTTTGCAACAACAATTCTTCGGGGGTGACCCCGGTCAGTTCAGCGGTTTGCAGGGCCAGCATAATCTCCCCAAACCCATAATTTCCCGTGCAGAACCAGCTCATTACTGTTTCGTACGTAACTTCATAGGTTTCGGCGATACCGGCAGCAATGCTCGCCCCAACCGGATGTTGGGCTTCCAGACCGGCGCAATAACGGGAGGTTTCCTTCCCGCTTTCTTCGGTTTC
>JAGUYX010000257.1 GCA_020061145.1 Anaerolineales bacterium
CGACTAAAACGATATGACCGATAATTTCTCCACACTTCCGAATCGAATTACCCCCTGGTTACTGGCGTCGCGTCCCAGGACTCTCCCGGCGGCTGCCGCGCCGGTGATATTAGGCGCTGCACTGGCTCAGTACGATCGAGTATTTCGGCTGGATATATTCCTGGCAGCCCTGCTGGCAGCTTTGTTATTACAGATCGCTGCAAATTTAGCCAATGATGTCTTCGACTATCTGCGCGGCGCTGATACCACTTCCCGACAGGGACCGCTCCGCGTCACCCAGGCGGGTTTGCTCAGCACGCGCCAGGTAATGACCGGATTGTGGTTGACGATCGGATTGGCGGCTTTACTCGGCGTTTATTTAAGTATTCAGGCTGGTTGGCCAATTCTGGTTATCGGTGTTCTGGCGATTATTGCCGGGCTTGCTTATACCGGCGGCCCATTACCTTATGGATATTATGGGCTGGGGGATGTTTTTGTCTTTCTCTTTTTTGGCCTGGCTGCGGTTTGTGGGACGTATTATGCCCAGGCAGGTTCACTTACCCTCCCGGTAGTTTTTGCAGCTGTTCCCATGGGATTTTTGTCGACTGCCATTCTGGTGGTTAACAATTTGCGCGATATCGAAACGGATCGACAGGCAGGCAAAAACACCTTGCCGGTCAGATTTGGAATTCGCTTTGCTCGTTTAGAATATTTGGTGCTGGTATTGCTGGCGTTTATCACGCCGCCGGTTATGGCTTTTACCGGGTTGTTGACCCCCTGGGTAGTATTGGCGATGCTTTCTGCAGTAAAACTGCCGGCCTTGTTCCGGTTGATTTTTCAACAAACCGGGCGTCCGCTCAACCATGCGCTTGCAGGTACCGGAAGCCTTGAATTATGGTACGCCTTACTTTTTTCGCTCGGTCTCCTGCTGGGACGCGCCTGACGGAAGGCCAGGCAACCTACTGAATATATCGCCAGCGATTCACTTTTCGGTCGAGTAAGTCGATCGAAAAATAAAGCCCTAACCCCAGCAGGCTCATAGCGACCACGCCGGCGTACATTGCCGGATAATTGAATAGCGTGCTGCCGTTCAACGAAATGTAATATCCAAGACCCTGACGGGTAGCAAACAGTTCAGCGATATACAAGACAGCCACCGCGGTTCCCACCGACTGGCGTAAAGCCGTGGTTATCGCCGGCAGGCTGGCAGGAATATAGATATACCGGAATAATGCCCGCCTACCCGCCCCGAGCGAACGAACGCTTTGTATCAGCTCCGCTTTGATCCCTTGCGCCTGATCACGCACCAGGACCAGGATCTGGAAAAAAAGGATGATGAAGATCAACAAGATTTTCGGAAAATCCCCAATCCCAAACAATAACAACACTACGGGAACAAAAACCACTTTCGGGATCGGGTAAAGGATATATACCAGGGGAGAAAAAATGCGATTCAATCGCTCAGACTGCCCGAGGATCATCCCAGCCGGGCCAGCAAACGCCACTGCCAGGGTAATACTTGACAGTACCCTCCACAAACTGGCGAGAAAATGCCCCACCAATCCACGTCCCAGCTCATAGAAAAACGTCTTTAAAACCAGAAGCGGACCGGGCAGGATAGGCTGGGCTACGATCCATGCCAGTACTTGCCAGATTCCCAACACTGCCAGGGAAGCCCAGAGCACATCCCTGCGGGTCATTTTTCTCCCATCCGGTCGCGCAGATTTATGCACAACTCCTGGTATTCCCGGCTGTTCCGATATTCACCCACGCCGGCAGATGGGTTATGAATCATGATTGGCTTCTGGTTGGGTGGTGTTTGCAATAAAAGGATCTTTTTCCCCATAAATGCAGCTTCTTCAATCGAATGGGTAACCAGAACCAGGGTAATCCCCTGATCGTGGCATAAATTTAAGGTTTGTTGCTGCAAATTTTCCCGGGTAGGCGCATCTAAGGAAGAAAAGGGTTCATCCATCAAAAGCAGGTCCGGTTCCAGGACCAATGTGCGTGCAATAGCTGTGCGCTGACGCTGCCCGCCGGAGAGCTGCCCAGGGTATTTATCCGCCAGCTCGGACAATCCCAATTCATCCAGCCAATACTGGATTTTCCCGAAAGATTCTGAATTAATCGCCTGGTTAATCGGCGCATGTTTGCCATCGGGGCCATAAAAATTGCGGATTTCCAGACCCAGAGAAACATTCTTGCGTACGGTTACCCAGGGCAACAATCCATAATCCTGCAAAATCAATCCTGTTTGTGGGCGTGGGCGAATCAACTTCTCTCCTGCCACGGAAATAATACCTTCCTGGGGTATGCGTAATCCGGCCAGCAGGTACAACAAGGATGTTTTACCACAACCTGAAGGACCCAGAACTGCGCAGGTATCCAGGCGATTGAGCGACCAGGAAAAACCGTCAAACACGGGTATTTCCTGGTCGCTATAGGCAAAAGTTAATCGTTGAATCTCGATCATCCGCTGGTTTTGGGCAATATCAAGAGGAAATACCTCAATAATTCTATGCTATCAAGGTAAATACTCCGTCAGGATGGTTTCCCCATAGGCGGGCTCTCCGCTGAGCAAACCTTTAGCGTTCGCCCAGGCGACTGCATCTGCAAATTGGGCTTCAGTGGGTACCCCCGCCGTCGGAAATGAGGGCACAGGGTAATTGCCAGCCAGCGGGGCAGGCACCATCTCTTGTTCGATCAACAGGCTGTTCCAGGCACCAGGATCGGTGTTAATATCCATCACAGCTTGCTCAAATGCTGCCAAAAACTGGCGGACTGCCTCAGGATTGGAGTCCAGGAAAGCTTTACGGAAAGCAATGGTGCTGTAGCCGTATTCTGGATACGCCGCGTCGTTGATAATTACCTGCGCACCGGCCTGTAAGGCGATCGTTGCCGCCGGCTCGGGTAATGTGCCAGCGCCCAGTTCGCCGCTGTTCAGTAATGCCAGTCGATCGGGAATGGCGGGAATATTCACTTTGGGAAAATCTTCGGAGACAAATCCTTCTGCTTCCAACAGGCGATCGGTAACATATTCAATGATGGTTCCCTGAGATATCCCGATTTCCGTATTTTTCAAGCTTTCCAGGTCTGTAACGCCGCTCTCCTTACCCGCCAGGATGGCGAATACTGGTGAATCCGAGGTGGCAGCCCGGCAAATGCGAACAATCTGCACCTGAAGGGATTCACGATTGGCAAACAGCGTGGACATCACTTCATTGATCATCCCATCCGCCTGCCCGGAAGCGATCAACTGGTCACGTTCGGGCGCGGATCCGACTGGCAGAATTTCCACCTCCAGACCCCTGGCGTCAAAATATCCCTGCGCCTCAGCAACATATATCGGTAAAGAATCAAGCACACGCAACGCGGCAAACCGGATCTTAACTGGCTCACCTTCGACAGGCGAAGCACCTGGAGTGCACGCACCGATCAGAAACATACCTACACTCATCCATAGGATCAAAGTCCTGAGATTAATCGAGCTCATTCCAACACCTTCCGAATTGATATAGATTGGGAATTTTATCACATGCCTTCAGGTCGCCGGCCCCAATGAATGGCAACCGTGGAAAACATCTTGCGGGTAAAACCTGCCTCGGTAAAACCTGCCCAAAGGATTTCTTCCTCGAGTTGTTCGGCGCTAAGAAACCCTGCCGTGGACTCTGGTAAATAACGGTATGCATGTTGGTCGCCGGTAACCAACCTGCCAAGTAAGGGAATCGCCTTTCGCAAATAGAGGCGCACCGGCAGCGCCGTCCACCCCTCCGGTGGGCGCGTGGTATCTAACGTGACCATCCTGCCACCCGGTTTTAATACCCGGAATTGCTCTTTCAGAGCTTGATGAATGTCGACCACATTTCGAAATAAGAAACCAGACACAACTGCTTCGAAAGTCTGGTCAGCAAATGGCAAATTCAAGGCATCACATCCTACCCAAATAATTCTACTTTTCGCTGGTTGTTCTTTGCCCACCCGCATCATGCTGATGGTGAAATCTCCCCCGACAACCCGACTATCGATGCTCTGCTTAATTATCTCCTGAGCAATATCGCCTGTACCGGTACCGAGGTCCAGTACATAAGCCCCAGGGGAGATATAAGTTCTCCTGACCACTTCTTTCCGCCAATGAATATCCTGCCCACCGGTCATCAACCGATTCATTAAATCATAACGTCGGGCAATTCTGGCAAACATCTGTCGCACCAGCTGCCCTTTCTCTTGCTCGGTATTCGGGTTGTTACTCATTTTTTCGGAAGTTCAGGGTCAATTGCCAATAAAGACGATCGATAATTGTCAGCCAGAAAAGGTCTTGCTCTCCCCATAGCCTGGCAGGTTAAATATCTTCATCATCAACCCATAAATCTTCGTCTTCCTCTTCTTCGAATTCAAGATCATCCCATTCGTCGAGTTCTTCCAACTCTTCCTCTTCGTCCCATTCCTCGCTGGTTTCAACAATGTCACTCGAGCGAGTATAAGTCAGGCATCCTTCATCGGGATCGATTTCCACAGCAGCAGCGCCACAAAAACCATCATCCAAGAAAACACAATCAACATAATGGCAGCGGATTCTTGGCATGGAACGATTCTCCTCTCTTACTCAAAACTTTCCTCAAAAGTGGGGTATTTTACCAGACGAATACTGGAAATAATTAACAAAATTCCCATGCAGATCGCTGAAACTACACAATACGGACAAATAGCATGGATAACAAACAATTCCAGGTAAGTCAGGTAGGCAGAATATAACACACCTACCAGATTAATCCCGAATTGCGTCAGCAGCGAAGAATACTGCAGTTCGGGTTTGCTTGTTTCCAGTAAAAGTAAGAATAGCAGGGCGAGGTAAGCTCCCCCACCCAGGATGGCGATCGGTATTCCGGCAATTTCTGAATAAGGACTGGCATTGACCACATCACACCCCCCTCCCGGGGCGCAAAAGGCAGGAGTACTGCGACCTATTTTGACATATGTCAGGTACATCGAATCTACGACCCCAACCAGGGTCAGGAATATGCTGGTTGCCCATAATATTTTTTCTGCAGTGGCATTTTTTTGACGAAGTGTCATGGGTTGGTTCCTACGCGAGTCAGGGTATCAACGCGGCCAATATCTGCCGGATTCCCGGCTGATCTGGATTGGTCGAATCGATCGAAAGCACTCCCTCGTAAAGCTTTCCCCCGATCAAAAAGGAGGGCGTTCCCCGAACACCTGCGGTTTTGGCTGCTTCTGTCCAGGCACGCACCTGAGATGAATATTTTCCCTGGTCATAGCAACTGGCAAAAACATCGGTTTCCAACCCGGTAATCTGAGCAAAGCTCACCAGATTGGTTCTGGTGAATGGCCTGACACCCTGGTTGGTAAACAACTGATGCCGGTATTCCCAATACTTCCCCTGTTCCAGGGCACACAGTGCTGCTTCTGCACCGGGTTTTGATTGGTTGTTGACAAAGGCAATAGGATGGATTTGTAAACGAATGTCTCCGTTTGCCACAAATTCCTCTAGCAAATCCGGTTCGGTGGTTTCGAAGAAGGATTTGCAATTATGGCAGCCATAATCTTCATACAGAATGATTTCCACTGGCGCATTCTGGCTGCCAAGATATGGAAATCCTTGATCGTTAATTCCCTGCTCTACTCCAGAGAGAATTTCTTCTGGGGATGAATTGTTTGTGACTGGCTTACCCACCTGTATGAGCGCAACCACCACCAGGACTGCAATCAATCCGATACCGATATACACCAAAAAAGGTGTCTTTTCTGTCGCTTTTGATTTAGTTTTACTCTTTTTTGCCAAGTTCACCCCAATCGAGATTTAATCAAGAATCCAGGCTGAAACAAGGGCTCCAGCCGGCAAAAATTTTACACCAGATGGAACGATTAGCAAAGCATTCGCACTGACCAAAGAATGCAAATTACCGGATCCCTGGTGACCGGTAAGCTGTGCCACATACCCTTCATTTTCTCTTTCGATTATTGCGCGTAAATAAGATTCCCGTCCATCCGATCGGATTTCCTGGCCCAGCCGCACCTGCACACTCTGGCGGTCAGGGTTCTCGTCACCCTCCAGGCACTGGATTGCCGGGCGGACGAAAACCTCAAATCCAACAAAAGCGGAAACAGGATTTCCCGGTAGACCAATAAATGGGATTTCCCGATACGAACCAAAAGCTATAGGTTTCCCAGGGCGCATGTTCACCCTCCAGAAATCCAATTTCCCGAATTGTTCGAGCATCTGGCGTACATAATCAAATGCCCCCACACTGACACCCGCTGTGGAGAGCAACAGATCAACACCTTCCCTGACGCCCCCCTCCAGAGTTTCGTGAACCTGAGCAGGATGATCTCGAGCGAGGCCCAGCCAGACCACATCTGCGCCATATTTTTCGCCCAGGCTTGCCAGGGTGTAGGCATTTGAATCGTAGATTTTTCCAGGTGGCAAGGGTTCCCCTGGCTCTACCAGCTCATCCCCGCTTGAAAATAAACCCAGGCGAACACGGCGGTAAACCGGAACGGTTTTGTAGCCTACCATCGCCAGTAAACCTATTTCCTGGGGGCGCAACCTGCGTTTCGATAAAATCACCTCGCCTTGCCGGTAATCTTCTCCAACCGGGCGGATATAAGCGCCACTCTCGACCGACTGAAAAAATGCCACACGCAAGACATCTGTCGGGTGAAATTCGCCTCGCCAGTCCTGATCGGTCTGCTCCACCGGTACGACTGCATCAGCGCCTTCTGGCAACACTGCGCCAGTCATGATCCTTGCGGTTTGGCCTGTAGACAGCTTGTGTTCGGGTAATTTTCCGGCAGGAATAGTTTCGATAACCTCCAGAATTGCAGGTTTTTTCCGTGAAGCAGCCATCAAATCGGCTGACCTTACGGCAAATCCATCCATACTCGAAGTATGGAAGAGAGGAAAGTCGAATGGTGCACGAATATCCTCAGCCAGCCTCCGCCCCAATGCCTGTAAAAGTGGGACTTCTTCAATTGGGTTGGGCTTAAGCGACGCCAGCAATCTGGCGCGTGCATCCTTTACACTCAACAGGTTATCGCTCATTTAATTTCTCTTTTCCAGGGCTTTTTGAACAGCCAGCATACACTGCTTTATCCGGCGCGCACCCGTTCAGCTTTGAGCACATTCGGTAAATTTTCAATCCGTGTAAGGACTTTGCTTAACTGGTTGACATTGCGAATCTCGAGGATCAGATCGAACACGGCAATGTTCTGGTGCACCTTGACTTCCACCTTGGTCATATTAACACCCTCTTTCTCAAAAATGGTGGAAACCTCACGCATCAGACCCATACGATCGTAGGCGCGAATCTGTACCGGAACCGGGAAGGTGTTCGAAGCCTCTCCCCAGGAAACTCGCACCAGGCGTTCCCGGTCCTGTACTTTCAGGATATTAGGACAATCCTGACGGTGGATGGTCACCCCTCTTCCCCGGGTGATATAACCGATTATCTCATCGCCGGCTACCGGGCGGCAACAGCGCGCCATGGCAGTTAACAGACCTTTCAGTCCTTTTACCGTAACAGCCTCGGTGTCTGGAGGCAGGACCATCGTTTCGCTGATGTATTCGGACAGGTCTTCTTCTTCTCGCTCTTTTTCCGGCAAAGTAAGCGTATTTACCAATCTGCCAATCGCCAGGTCGCCACAACCCAGGGCATAAAACATATCTTCCGCGGAGCGGTACCCCAGCTCGGCGGCCAGGCGAGCAAAATCCACCTCGCTGATCCCCAACCGGCGTAATTCTCTATCGATTTGAGCCTTACCCTGGGAGATATTCTGTTCACGTGCCTGTACCTTGAACCAGTGGCGGATCTTGGATTTGGCGCGTTGGGTTTTCACCAGGCCCAGATTTGGGTTCAACCAATCCCGGCTGGGTCCACCGCGTTTTACCGTCAGGATTTCCACCCGATCGCCGGTTTTGAGAGTGTAATCCAGGGGGACCAGCTTCCCATTGACCTTCGCCCCACGACAGCGATGACCAATTTCCGTGTGAATCTGGTAAGCAAAGTCGATCGGAGTAGAGCCGGCAGGCAGGTCGATGGCATCGCCTCGTGGAGTGAAAACATACACCCGGTCCGCGAAAACATCGGTTTTCATGCCATCGACGAACTCCCTGGCATCCGAAACATCCTGCCGCCATTCCATCAATGAGCGGAAATGCAGGATTTTTTCATCGAACTTCAGGTCAACCTGTTTTCCTTCTTTATATCGCCAGTGAGCTGCAATCCCCTGTTCGGCTTCATTATGCATCTCAGCGGTGCGAATCTGAAATTCGAGGGTTTTTCCATCGTCGTAAACCACCGCTGTGTGCAGCGAACGATACTGGTTATCCTTGGGTACGGCGATATAGTCATCGAATTCTCCGGGGATAGGACGCCAACGAGAGTGGATGACGCCTAAAGCTGCATAACAATCCTGGTTAGAATTAACAATCACACGCACCCCGCGTATATCGCTCAGCGCTTCAAAGGGGATATTCTTGCGCACCATCTTTCGGTAAATCGAATAGATATGCTTCGGTCGACCACGAACTTCTGTTTCAATGCCTTCATCCGCCAGGATTTTCTGCACGTGGCGAGTGATAGCAGTCATTTCTTTTTCGCGTGTTTCGCGCCGGTCTGCCAGCGCCCGGGCAATTTCTTTATATTTTTCCGGGTTGGTATAGCGAAATGCCAGATCTTCCAGCTCCCATTTCATCTGCCAGATACCCAGACGATTGGCCAACGGGGCAAATATGTCCAGGGTTTCCTGAGCCACGCGGCGCCTTTTATTTTCTGGCACGTAATTCAACGTTCGCATGTTATGCAACCGGTCTGCCAGCTTGATCATCACCACTTCCGGCTGTTCAGCCATAGCCAGGAGCGTTTTCCGCAGAGTTTCAGATTTGGCGTCATACCGCCGGCTGCGGGTTAGGGTATCTATCTCGGCATAGTCATCGATCGCACCTCGCGCGGAACCCTTACGGTGTACTTCCGGCAGGTTGCCATGACCTTCAATCTGCCGATCCACCCGAGAAACACGCGGCAGATCAGTCAATTTGGTAACACTGTCCACCAGTTTGGCAACAACTTCACCAAAATCCTTGCGGATCATATCCAGACTGACGTTCGTGTCTTCGACTACATCGTGCAATAATCCCGCCACCAACACGTAAGGCGCAGGAGTAAATTTTTCTACCAGGATGTCTGCGACTGCCACGCAGTGACTCACATACGGTTCCCCCGAGGCGCGTATCTGGCCGGTGTGGGCGCGCTCAGCCACCCGATAGGCGCGCATGATCAGCTCACGATCGGTTGGGGTATAGATTTCAGGCAGGTTTTCCATAAAAACTTCGATTTTCATCCTGTCCCTCACCAATCAACAAGTATATCCCGCCGGATGCAAGTTAACAAGAGAATAATTTCTGAGAATCCGGGCGAGAAAAAATCATCCTTGGCCAACGATTTATTCAGATTATACTGTCCTAAACTCGACGCCCCGGAATAAAGACGATATGTGTGGTCATTTTCATACATATTTGGTGACTTTTCTGCAAAATGGAACCATGTTGGGGAGTAATTCGTCTTTGCATACAGAATTCATTCAATCAAAATCCCACAATAAAATGAAGATTAAGCAAGTTTTATTACGCCTGTATCACAGACTCCGCCTACCCTGGTTGGGAGGCCTATTGATTCACCCCCGGCGGACGCTCTCAGAAATTGCCGGTTCCATTGAAGGCGTCTGGTTAATCCCCCTGATTTTATTAAGCATAAGCGCTATCGGGCTGGTTTTTTCACAAGGGCAAATCCGCCAAAAAGCGATTCTGGCAGGCGAGATCAATTATCCCCCCGGATTCGAGTATTACACACCCGAACAGCAGGCGCAATTCCTCAAGGCAGCCCAGGCGACTTCCAGCCCTACCTTCATTTATGTCATTCCTGGCGCAGGCGCTCTGACCGGTGTGTGGCTGGGATGGATGGTGGTCAGTGGAATTCTGCACCTGATCATGACCTTGCTGGGTGGGCGGGGCACAACCACAGCTACTCTAAACCTGGTCGCCTGGTCCAGCCTGCCATTTGTACTTCGGGACCTCGTGCGCATTTTTTATGTACGTTCAACCCAGAGTCAGATCCAGGCAAGCGGAATTTCCGGACTGATTAATCCCTCAGAATCCACCTGGACAATTTTTCTGGCTGCCTTTCTGTCTGCCATTGACATATATCTTATCTGGCAGGTCGGATTGCTGACAATTGGATTCAATCAGGCGACGCGTCTGTCTGCCCGTAAAGTGATTCTGGGGGTGGTTCTCACCATCCTGCAAGTTATCAGTTTCCAGGCATTGCTTGGATTCCTGAGCGCACAAATCTCCAGCCTGACGGTTATTCGTCCATTCATGTTCTGATGATAATCCAGATGGAAAACCCTACTGATAATGTATTTATCGATGCAGTGAATGTCACCCGCCAGTTCCAGATGGGGCGCTTGACCGTGGACGCCCTATGTGGTGTAAACCTGCAGGTGAAGAAAAATGCCTTCCAGATCATCATGGGCCCGTCTGGCTCCGGTAAGAGCACCCTGCTTTACTTAATTGGTGGATTAGATCGTCCCACTGCCGGTGAAATAAAAGTCGATGGAGAGTTGATCGATTCATTGGATGAAAACCGGCTGGCAATCTATCGCCGCCAGAAGGTGGGTTTTATTTTTCAAACATTTAATTTACTCCCCAGCATGTCTGCCCTGGAAAATGTCGCCTTTCCGTTACGATTTGCCCGTGTGTCTCGCCGCAATCGCCTGAAAAAAGCTATGGATTTACTGGAGATTGTTGGGTTGGCGGATCGTGCCAACCATAAGCCATCAGAATTATCCGGTGGTCAACAACAACGAGTAGCGATCGCCCGTGCATTGGTTAACGATCCGGTCATCATCCTTGCGGATGAGCCTACTGGAAATCTGGATACGGCCGGTGGGTTATCGGTCATGCAGGCATTAGCGGATTTGCATTCCAGAGGAGCCACCATGATCGTGGTCACGCACGACACGCGTAACCGCCAGTTTGCCACGCAGACGAATTTTATTCTGGATGGCAGGATAGTCCCTCAAGAAATTTACGAACACAGTCTGAACAATCTTGCCATTGAAGCTGTTGGTTCTTCTCCTACACCTTCAGAAAATGATGTAGAGGGTCAATAACCTGATGACGAAAAAAATTTTTTTCACTATACTTGTTTTTTGCCTATTCCTGGTAGGGTTAATTTTCATACCGGAAGGTAAAGCGCAGGATGGGTTGCAGGTCAATTCAGTATCTCCAGGTACGGTCTCTGGGGCAGCCTCAACCTTGATTTCCGTTCAGGGGAATGGCTTCGTTGAGGCCAGCCTGGTTACCCTGGAAGGATTTGGCGAGCTTGACTCAACTTTCATGAGTGCCAGTACGTTAACAGCCAGCGTCCCCGCAGGAGTTCCAGCGGGCAATTATGTGTTGCGGGTAACCAATCCGGATGGTTCCTGGGCTAATTTATTCAACGCCCTGACAGTTTTACCTGGCGACGTAACCCCGATCCAGATCAACCCGGCCCAGGAAACAACCACCCCTGATGCGCCTTCAAGCAGCCGGCCTATAGTGGTTATTGATAGTTATAAATCGAATAAGGATCCGATTCTCCCCGGCGAGACATTCAACCTGGATATTCGCCTGGCAAATCGTGGGCGCGAGATAGCCACCAATGTAATTATTGCTTTTACCTCTGGCGACTTCATTCCCCAACAAACCGGCGGGGTTCTGGCGATCAAAGAACTTGAACCGGGGGATCGCGATAAAGTCATCCAGCCATTCCTGGCTACTTTGAATCTCGCCGGGCAAACTGTGGGTACCTTGCCGGTTACCATAACTTATGGAGATTTGTTTGGCAACAGCTTTTCGGAGTCCTTCACGATCGCGGTCAATCTAAAACAATACTACACCGGTGTGGTGCTTACTCCCACCCCCACACCTACCGCTGAGCCTAAACCCTTGCCCCAACTAATCATTACGGATTATGAGACAGATGTCCAACCCCTGCAACCTGGCTCAACCTTTGAACTCAGAGTTCAGGTTGCCAACCTGGGCAGAGCACAAGCGCTCAACACCAGTATGGTGGTCGGCGGCGCAGATATCAGTGCTGATCCCAATGCCACTCCGGGCGCGGGAGGCATCTCAGGAGGAAGTGGCGAACTCTCCAATTTTGCGCCATTGGGCACGTCCAATGTGCAGTTCCTGGGCAACATCGCCCCAGGGGAAACGATTTCCGCACAACAAGACCTGATTGTTAATGTCACCACCAACCCGGGCGCGTATCCTCTCAAAATATCTTTTGTTTATACGATCTCAACTGGTGAGCGCCTGGTTGACGATCAGGTGGTCACCTTGCTGGTATTTAGCCTGCCACAATTGGATGTGAACTTTTACCAGGACCCCGGCCCGTTGTTCGCCGGAACTCCAAACCTGTTGCCCATCCAGGTGGTTAATTTGGGGAAGAAAAGTGTGGTGCTGGGGAACATGCGGGTGACAAGCGATCAGGCAGAATGTTCCAACAATGTGAGCCTGGTTGGGTCTCTGGAAGCCGGAAATTACTTTACCCTCGATGCCTCCTGCCTGCCATTTACGGCCGGCCTCCAGACCTATACGATCACGATAGACTATACAGACGATTTCAGCCAGCCACAAACTGTCACTCGCAGTATTGAAGTCGATATTCTGGATCAACCACCCATCGATATACCTCCCGAGGGATATCCTGGGGGAGAAAACGGGGAATTTCCGGGTGGAGAAACCCCACCGGAAGGCGGCAATGAAACCCTATGGCAGAAAATTGTACGCTTCTTCCGCGGCCTTTTTGGTCTGGATAGCGCAGCTACCACGCCGGAGCCACCCATTGAGGGACTTCCACCAGGAGAAGGTCCGATTATCCTGCCCTGATGCAGGTTCGTTAATTTCTGGAGAAGCTTATGGGTATTTTTGATTTGATTTCCCTGATACTGGATAACCTCAACCGGCGTAAAGGACGCGTGGGGCTGACCGCAGTGGGGGTGATTATCGGTACCGCCGCAGTGGTTATCCTGGTCTCCCTGGCGATTGGCTTGCAGGCCAACGCAACCGCCCAGCTGGCGGGTATTGGCGATCTGACCTTGATTAATGTCATTCCCACTTATGGCGGCGAAGGAGACCCTGGAGGACCGATTATTTCGATTGATGGCGCGCCTGGTAATATCGAAACCAAACTACTTACTCCGGATGCACTGGAAGAATTGAGAACCTTACCAGGTGTGCAGGATGTGTTTCCGCGAGAATATTTTTATGGCGAGGCACGCTTAAAATATCAGCGGCTGGAAACCTGGGCTGGGGGAACCGGTGTGCCTCCTGGTGCGCTTAAAACCATGGGATTAATCGCCCAACAAGGGGATGTTGAGCTTGAAAAAGGCACCATCGTGATCGGTTCCAACTTCAACACCACTTTTTTTGATCCTAACTTCCGGCCCGGGAAGGAACCTCCGCCTCCTCCAGATGTTTACAACCAACAATTACGCCTGGAGATTATCAAGTATGATCCTGATGGGAACCAGATTATTAAAAATTACCAGGTGCGGGTTAAGGGGATTCTGCAATCGAATGGCCGTGATGATTGGGCTATCTATATGTTGCTCGACGATGTAACCACATACAATGAGTGGGTCAATGGGCAGCGCATCAACCGGAATAAAACTGGATATAACGAAGCGGTCGTCAAAGTAGACGATCCAAAAAACGTAAAACCGGTTTACGATGCCATCCTGGCATTGGGTTACCAGGCATTTTCTCCCCAGCCATATGTTGAAGGGATAAACAGCTTTTTTACCATTCTGCAGGTAATCTTTGGCGGGGTAGGCGCAATTGCCTTGCTCGTCGCGGCCATTGGTATTGCCAATACAATGGCCATGGCGATCCTTGAACGAACGCGCGAGATTGGCCTGATGAAGGCGCTCGGTGCGACCAACCGGGACATCCTCTCGGTGTTCCTTGGTGAGGCAGCCGGGATCGGTTTTTTGGGAGGTCTGGGCGGTATTACCGTCGGCTGGCTGGTTGGAGAAATGCTCGATGTTCTGGTTGTCGCCTATCTGGCGGGTCAGGCAGTACAGCAAGGTGGCCCGCCGCCACCCGAATCGGCCGTCATAACACCACTCTGGCTGGCAGGTTTTGCTTTGTTTTTTGCGACCATAATTGGCTTTCTCTCCGGCCTGTATCCAGCGTTGCGGGCAGCCACATTGGTTCCGATAAATGCGTTGAAATATGAATGACCAACCCCTGCATCCTAAGGAGATATACCGCGTCCTGCCGGATGCGATGATTTCCCTGGCAGATTGGGACCCTCGCGAAACTCGTCTGGCACTTGGATCTAAAGACGAAACCCGAGAGGCAACCAACGCATTAAACGCTCATTTAGAAGTACTCCAGGAACTGCTTTACGCTGAAAATAAACATAGAATCCTGGTGGTGCTGCAAGGTATGGATACCAGCGGGAAAGATGGCACCATTCGGCATGTATTTGAGGGGGTAAATCCGCAAGGAGTACGGGTCATTTCATTCAAAGCGCCAACCACCCGGGAGCTGGATCACGACTTTCTCTGGCGAATACATCAGCACACCCCGGGCAAAGGCCAAATCACGATATTCAATCGCAGTCATTATGAAGATATACTGGTGGTACGTGTGCGTAACCTCGTGCCGCGTGAGGTCTGGGAAAAACGTTACGCACATATCAACGCCTTCGAAAAAACGCTGGTCGATGAAGGCACAACAATTTTGAAGTTCTTCCTGCATATCAGCCCGGAAGAACAAAAAGAACGGTTACAGGCACGGTTGGATGACCCGACCAAACATTGGAAATTCAATCCCGCTGATCTGAAAGAACGTAAATTATGGCCGGATTATATCCGGGCTTACGAGGCGGTTTTATCGACCACCAGCACTGCCTGGGCGCCGTGGTTTATTATCCCTGCCGATCGCAAATGGTATCGTAATTATCTTATCGCCAGTATTTTGGTGGATACGCTAAAAGGTCTGGATATGCGCTATCCCCAACCCGTAGACGATATATCCGGGATTGTCATCGAATAAGCTATCCAGATGAATAATCGCTAACTGTGTTAATCCATCCCTGGTTAGCCGGTATTCCGCAGCCCGGCTGCGATCCCATTAATGGTCACCAGAATGACTTCTTTTAATTCGCGTGCCTGCTCCGAATCCTGGTGTTTAAGGCTTCGTAATCTGCGCAGAGCTTCCAGCTGCAAATAATTAAGCGGGTCGATATACGGATTTCGTAAAATCACTGATCGCTGAATAACCGGGTCGGCGTCCAACAATTGCTGGTGCCCGCTGACTTTCAATACCATTTCCTGGGTGCGCTCAAATTCGTCGAGAATAATCCGGTAAATTCTTTTTCCCAATGCCGGATCAGGCACAAGATCGACATACAGGCTGGCGATTTCCATATCGGCTTTGGATAACGACATCTCAGTATTGTCAATCAGGGTCTGGAAAAATGGCCAACCGGAAAACATGTCTCTAAGCAGGGGTAAATCAATGCCAGCCTGGCCCAATGCAAAACCGAAACCATACCATCCGGGTAGATTAAACCGGCTCTGCATCCAGGAAAATACCCAGGGAATGGCACGTATATGATCCAGGACATTTCTCCCGGGTTTGCGGCTGACCGGACGTGAGCCAATATGCAATTCGCTTAATAGATCAATTGGCGTAGCATGCCGCCAGAAGGTATGAAAACCGGGCGTGTGGTGCACTAATCGCCGGTAGCACTCGTATGCCGATTGGCTCATCTTCTCCATAGCCATCCGCCAATCCGGTTGAGGTTCAGGAGGGCGTGTCTGGGGAAAGGAAGCCAATAATACGGCATTCGC
>JAGUYX010000258.1 GCA_020061145.1 Anaerolineales bacterium
GATTATGGTTTTGCCCTCATTAACAGCACGGCGGATACGTTCGTGTTCTCCAGCATCATACCCGATGGTTTTTAATCGTTTTTCCACCTCAGCGAGGCGAGCGCGAGCCTCCGGAGCGAAATTTTCTGCCTCCAATGCGGCGCGGACGACTTCCAGGCGCTTTTCACCATTTTTTTGCCAGGCCAGTTCCAAATCTTGAAGTGCACGGATTCGTTCCCTGATTTGATCCAAACGGCGGGTACGTTTTTGCAAGTCTTCCACCATGCTGTCGAGATCTTTTACCTGCTGTTCCAAAATCTGCAACTGCTGGGTGGCGGATTCCATCAATGCCTGGTTCGTGCGGAAACGATCCCCCATTTCTTTCCCTTCAGCTTCCAGGCGTTCGATCAAAACCAAACGCTCCTGTTCCTCCAGAGGTTGCCCGCACAGGGGGCATACCGCCCCCTCAACCTGCTGAAGTTGGTCGATCCTTTCCCGCAATTCCAGCATTTGCTGGCGCAAGACGGGGTTTTCCGCCCGTGCATTCGCAGACTCCTGCCGGGCATTTTCTAATTGTGCGGCGACCTCAGTGCGAGATTCTTGTTTTTGGGTTAGTTGGCGGGTCTCTTCCTCGAGTTGCTCCTGCTCAGCTAACAGTTGGTTAATTTCCAACCGGGCTCGCTCGATCTCTCCCTGCCGGCTTTCCAGGGATTTCTTTTCTTGTTCCAGCCGGGCGCGTTCAGCTTCAATCAACAGTAAAGGTTCCTGGCGTTCTTTTTCCTGTTCGCGGAATTGTCCCGCAATTTTTTCCCAGTCTTCCAGCTCAAGCTGTAACGCCTGCCATGCCTGATGTCCGGTTTCGATTTCTTCTGCGCGAGTCAGGGTTTGCTGTAGCTCATCGGCTTCCTCACGCCTGGCGAGAAGCCGCGTCGTGGTGTCTTCCAACGCCTGTCTGGCCTCCTCAACCAGTCGCCGTAGATTTTCCACTTCCGATTTCTGGTGGTCCAGCTGGTTGACTAAACGGCGTACATTTTCCAGGTTGGCTTCCTGCAAGGCGCGCAACTCACTGATCTGCGCCAGCTCCTGTTCTATGCGTGCCAGGGTTTTCCGCCGTTCATCTTCTTGCGCCAGCTCGCTGCGGATTTCCTCCAAAAGAACGTCAACGTTGGAAATCTCAACCTCCACCCGCCTTCTCCCGGTAACGGCTTGCTGGCGGTAGGTTTCCCAGATATCCAGCCCCAGAATCCCGGCCAGAATACGTTTACGATCGCCGGGTTTCTGCTGCGTGAATGAATCGGCTTTACCCTGCAAAAAGAATGAAGCATTAATAAAGGTTTCATAATCCAGGCGGAGCGTTTCTTCTATTAGGGCTTGAGTTTCGCGCAGATTGCTTCCGTCCAACGCTTTCCAGTCGCCCGAGCTGGAGCGGATAAAAAAATGAAGTTTACTCGGTTTACCTCTCGGGTTGCTGCGTTGTACCCGATAGCGGTTGCCTTCGTAATCAAAAATTAACTGGACTTCGGCAGAATCTGCCCTGGTATGGATCAGCGATTCATCACGCCGGCGAGCCACACCAAACAACGCCCAGGTGATTGCATCCAGCAGGCTCGATTTTCCCGCTCCGTTTGGTCCGGAAATACAGGCCAGGTCAAACCCGGTAAAATCCACCTCTACCGGGTCGTGGTAGGATAAAAAACCCGCCAGTTTGAGTTTGATCGGGATCATTTCGGATCAATAAACATTAATCTTCATCGTCTTCGTCCTCGTTTTCCTCAACAGGCGCCGGAGGAATCAACCCGGGAGTTGGTCGTAACGAAACCATGGGACGATCTTTCTGATACCAGACCAGGCGAGCATTAAATGAGGCTCTTTTTGGACTGAAGGCGATAACCGCTCCTGCTTGTGGATGATTGTTTATCCCAAAATATAAATCTACCTCTGCCGGTCGTTCGTTTTCGGGTAGCCTTTCGAGTTCATGAATAACCCGGCGAGCAATTTCGTGCACCGAAGCTACAACCTGATCCAATGCTTTCTTCGATAAAACTTCCCATGCCTCCAGGGATAATTCCTGTGCTTCTCCCTCACTCTCCGGGAACTCGAAATATACTACCCGAGGTTCAACCGCTACCTGAGTTTCCTGCTTTTTAGTCACTTTTGCCATTTCGTTTGCTCCATGATCAGATTGGTAGATCTGGTATTCCCGCTGTGATTGATTTTACCACCCCAGCTTTCTCCAACAAGCTTATTGTCGCGGTGGTGGTAAAATCGTTTTGACTACGCTCGCCAGATTGACCTTGGCAGCCACGCATGGAAACTATTTACAATCATTCCTTGCCAAAATCTACCCCCCGCCATATCCGGCAGTTTGAACCGGCTCGCGATTTAAATGCCGTCGCGGATCTGGTGGAATTGTGTTTTGCTTCCACCCTGGATGGAGAAGGGCATCGCTATTTACGGCAGATGCGCGCGGCAGCACGAAATCCAAGGTTATTGCAGGTCGCCAGTCGCCTGGGAGACAAGACCTCCTTTCCGATGTCTGGATTTATCTGGGAGGATAACGGCATTCTGGTTGGTAATCTGAGCCTGATCCCGTTCCAAAGAGGCAAACAACGCCGGTATTTAATCGCCAATGTGGCTGTACATCCGGATTACCGCCGCAGGGGGATCGCCCGTGCCCTGACTTATGCCGCCCTGGAAGAACTGCATCGCCTGGGGATTTCGGCTCCCTGGCTGCAAGTGCGCGATGATAACCCCGAAGCGCTCAATTTGTATCTTTCGATGGGTTTCAAGGAACGTTTTCGCCGAACCACCTGGCAGACGCACGGCGGAAAACTTTTCCCGAGGCAACCGGAAACCGGTGTAAAAGTTGTCCCCTTGAATGCATCACACCGCCAAATCCAACAAAATTGGTACCGGCAGAGTTACCCACCCGAGATGGAATGGCACCTGCCGTTCAAGATTCGAGATTTACGCCCAGACTTGCTGGGCAGCCTGATCCGAATGTTCAATGGTATATTTGTTCGCCAATGGGGGGCGGTTAGGGGAGGCAGGCTAATTGGCGCAATCACCTGGCAGGCAACAGATGGCGGGTTCAATACCGTCTGGTTGGGTGTCGAAAACGACCACGCCGAAGCCGCGGCTCAGACGTTGTTACCTTTCGTCGTTTACCGGTACGCGCGACACCGCATGGTCTCCCTGGAATTCCCGGCGGGCAGACTCGTGGAAAGCATAATCGAGGCTGGATTCCACAAACACCAGACCTTAATCTGGATGCAGACCTGAGTTGCGACAAACTGGAGATGTGAAATCGTGAAATTAACCGGGACCAAAATGGAGAAAAACTTCACCGTTTCAGGTTGACTTTCCATCGGAATCGGCTTATACTGATCATTACCGGAGGGAATCTCCCCCTATGCCTGTGTATGCAGCAAATGAAGCACTCAACCGTATGTAAATTCCAAAGGCACGCGCGCGCGTGCCTTTTTTGATCCTATCCAACTTTATATGAAAGGAGAAAACGGAGCATGGACTATGGAATGATCGGTAAAATCGAGAAGGCAAAACGTTACGCAGAGGAGCGCGAACGCATTCGCTTTGAAAGCTTTACCGCCTCTTTCGCCGGCTCCAATAATACCCACACTGTATCGCTACTGGAAGGCGAATGGCAATGTACATGTGATTTTTTCCAGACCCGTGGGCGCTGCAGCCATACCATGGCTTTGGAAATAATTTTGAAAGATATGCTGCCTGAGTCGATAACCCTGTAATAACTTTCGGGAAATCGGGATAACCAAACGGGGCTCACCAGCTGGCGGGCCCCGTTTTTCGTTCACTCATTTGCCGTTGCGGGCAGATTATTTAACTGGCAATAATGGGCACTCAAAGAAAGGCAGCGGTCCACCCTCAAACGAGCCGGGGATGATAGAGAGATGGCCAAGATTGTAATGGAACATCACCTCTGCATAGGAAGTTAACACCGGGACGGTGCCATGTGCGGCAAAACCCGCTTCAGTCCAGGCCACGGTATGGGTGTACCAGCGCCCACCATTATAGTCAGGGTTCCCGGGAGCAGCTTCTGCAACAGGTAATTGCCCCATCGGGTTATTGCTATTGGTGATCACAAATAATTTGTCAAAGGCTTGCAAGTTGTTATCATTTGGCGCGGGTATGGCAGCCGCTCCTTTGGTACCCCATTGTTCTCCATCAGCCCATAAACCGGGTGAAAAATTGGGTTTGCCAGAGTTGGCTGCGACCGGTATCAGAATTACCAGGTTGAGCAGCACTACCAGAGTAAGAATCAAGGCTTTTCGCAACATATCGTTCTCCTTTTCGCTAAGTTCATTCGAAACTGAACCATCAGGTTATTCTGCAGAGACTCATCCCGGGTATGAATCCCTGGATACAGGATATGTTGGAAAACTTAACCAAACCTTACGAACGGATTATCCCGTCCTTAAGAATTTACATTTCGACTTTCCATCTGACTAAATCACCTCATGCGGATTTTCCCATCTCAACCGGCAAAATACTGTAGCATTGGCTCAAAGTAATTGTCGATCCACCCCTGTTCATAGATAGAACCATGCTCGGGCAAGTTCGAATGGCGCAGGATAAGGCGAGTGTGTTTTCCATAGGGAGTCAGGGTTACTTCCACCAACGAATCGGCCTCATATTCGGCAAACTCCACCGTTCTCCAGGATTGTAGAATCCGCCGCCCGGGATCCAGCTCCAGATTCTTTCCAGAGATATAACCATCCCAGGCAGTAAAGGTTGCCCCCACCTGATCACTGACCTGCGCCTCGCCGCCGGTCATGGCGCCATGTTGAGCTGAATCCAACCAGGCATGGTAAACCACCTGCGGTTCAGCGGGAATCACCGTGGAAACTTCAAATTCAATTGCCATACCTGCCTCCAGACCTGGATCAATAATTCTGTTGTCAAGATTTTACAACACAACCCGGGCATCTGATTTATCCCACCCGGGCGCGATCGATAACAAATTATCCGCCATGGGCGCGGCTTATCAGTTTTGATAGCTTACAGTTTGTCTGATTGACATCCCTGTACGGCTTTGCTATAAATCGTTTGCGATACGTATGCAATCGGGTCTTATTTATAGCATTTGGTCATCGTGCTCGGTTTGAATCGCTTGCCCCTGACAGGTAAGGTCGCCTGATATTTCCCAACTGGATTGCGCAGAATACTCATAAACTGCAGCAAGATTGGCGGCATTTCCACGCAAGAAATAGCGTTTTTTGCATATCCACAGGGTTCAAATCCCTCATCATAGCAATAACAGGTTGGTAAATGATAAATATTCCAGAAAAAACACAGGTTTTGGTTATCGGGGGAGGTCCGGGGGGTGCTACAGCAGCTACCCTGCTGGCACGCGAAGGGTTTGAGGTCACTTTGCTGGAGGCAGACCGGTTTCCGCGTTATCACATTGGCGAATCATTGTTACCCTCCATTCTGCAAATTGTTGATTTGCTGGGAGCACGCGAAAAGTTGGAAACCCATGGTTTCCAACGTAAAAATGGCGCCTACCTGATGTGGGGACGCGAAACCTGGCCGCTTAATTTTGGAGAGCTGGCAGGCGATCATACCTATTCTTTTCAGGTCGTACGAGCCGACTTCGATCAATTTTTATTGGAGCATGCTCGCAGCCAGGGGGTGAAAGTTTTCGATGGTGTGGAGGTACGCAGCATTGAATTCGACGGCGAACGACCGGTGCGCGCCGGTTGGTTCGTTAAACCCGGCAACAACGGCGCTACCGGCCAGCAAGGAAGTACGGGTTTCGAATACCTGATCGACGCCTCCGGTAGAAATGGCGTGATGGCGAATCATTACCTGCGCAACCGGCGTTATCACAAGATCTTCCAGAATATTGCCGTATGGGGTTATTACACAAATACCAACCGCCTGCCCGGAAGCCAGCAGGGCGATATCGCCGTCGGCTCCATTCCATCTGGCTGGTTATGGGGCATCCCCTTACACGACGGCACCATGAGCGTGGGTGCGGTATTGCATCGCGACTATATTAAGTCCCGGCGGAATGTCTCATTGAAAAATATTCTGTTAGAAGCTATCGATCAGTCTCCATTGATCAAAGACCTGGTCGCGCCAGGAGAGTTGATTTCTGAAGTGGTCAGTGAAACAGATTATTCCTATGCCTCCGAAAAGTTCTGCGGGCCGGGATTCTTTCTGGTGGGGGATGCTGCGGCATTCCTCGACCCACTGCTCTCCAGCGGAGTTCATCTGGCAACCTTCAGCGCCATGCTGGCTGCCGCAGGCCTGAACAGTTTTTATCAAGGGGAGATCAGCGAAACGGAGATGTTGAATTTTTACGAAGAAAGTTACCGCCAGGCGTATCTACGTTTTCTGGTATTCCTTTCTGCATTTTATGATGTCGGCCGCGGGCGGGACTCGTATTTCTGGGAAGCGCAACGCCTGACTCAGGAAGATGTCAATGAACACGATCTGAAACTGGCTTTCCTCAAGCTCGTTACCGGTCTGAAAGATCTATCTGATGCCCAGAGCGACGCCCACCATTTCCTGTTTAGCGAAATGTCCAGGCGTATCGACCAAAATTTGAATTTCCGGAAGGATAAGGAAGCCCTGGCTTCCCTGGATGATGATGGCCGGCAGGAGGCCGAAGAAAACGCCCGCTTTTTCTCGTCTGTAGAGGGGTTGTTTGCCCTCAATGAAGAAGATGCAGTTCATGGGCTGTATATTGCCACCAGCCCGCGACTGCATCTGGCGCGCGCAAGCAAAGCGGTGTGAATCTAAGCCAGACCCCACAGGGGGAAATCTGGAAGAACACGCAGGTTGATGTTTCAGGTAGTTGGAGCGCAGGCTCCAACTACTTTTTTTCTGGGGGACCAGGAAGATCAGTCAACTGATTCTCATGGCAACACGTCCCCTCTACAGGTGGGCAATTAATTCAACGGATCATGAATCTTAACCCGGGTAGATGCAATCCATATAGGCAACGGAGCCTGATTTGGGTACAATTGGTTCTGTTAAAAATATATGAGTGGGGTGGATTACCCCTTGATAATGTCGAACTACGGAGAGAACATGACAACCAATGCCATCGAAGTCGAGAACCTGACGTATCAATACGGTGAGCTGGTGGCGGTGGATCACATCAGTTTCGAGGTACGGGAAGGAGAAATTTTAGGCTTTTTAGGGCCTAACGGCGCCGGCAAATCTACCACGGTAAAAATGCTCACCGGGCAATTGATGCCCAGGTCTGGTAAAGCGTTCGTTTTGGGAACAGACGTAACCCGGTACCCCAAGCAGGTGCAAGCACAGATTGGCATTTGCTTTGAAATTACCAATCTGTACGAAAAGATGAGCGCTATAGAAAATCTGAAATTATTTGCCAGGCTCTTTGGGATGCAGGATTTTGATGCTGAGGCCTTGTTACAACGGGTAGGATTGGGCGGAAGGGGTCGAGATCTGGTTGAGCGTTACTCGAAAGGCATGAAACAACGCCTGATGGTCGCCCGGGCGTTGGTCAACCGGCCGAGTATCCTGTTTCTGGATGAACCCACGGATGGGTTGGACCCGGTGTCATCGGAAGCCATTCGCAATATTATTCTCGAAGAACGGGAACGCGGAGCCACGGTGTTCCTGACCACGCACGACATGCATGAAGCTGATAAGCTGGCTGACCGGGTGGCATTTATCAACCAGGGGAAAATCGTAGCCCTGGATTCACCCCATGCATTGAAACAGCGCTACGGAAAACGCGCATTAAAAGCAGAGGTCGCTCTGCCAGATGGCAGCCTGGTCTCGCGGGAAATCCTGTTGGATCACCAGAACACCGCACAGGTGGTCAGCAAGCTGTTCAGCGAAGAACAGGTGGTCACGTTACACAGTGAAGAAGCCACCCTGGAAGATATATTTATCCACCTGACCGGTAGAGGGTTGGCTTGATGAACGCCCGGATTATCCTGGCGCTGGTCAGGAAAGACATTCAGTTGTTTTTCAAAGATCGCTTCTTTGCCTTCATCACCGTCTTTGGACTGTTGGTGTATATCGCCATCTTTTTTTTACTACCCAATTCGGTGGATGAAACCCTGGAACTGGCAATTTATGCACCTGATTTGCCAGAGGAACTGTTCACCGAGCTGGCAAGTGAGGGCCTGGTTTGGCACCAGTACGATTACGAAGAGGACATCCGGCTGGCGATACAGGCAGGGAATGAACAGGTAGGGCTGGTTTTCCCGGGAGACACTATGAAGAAAATTGCCACCGGAGAAAAAGTAGCGGCACGCCTGTACTTCGCCGCCGCGCTTCCGGTGGAATTTCAGCAGGCGTACACCTTGTTGATTGAAGAACTCGGTTTTATGCTGGCTGGGAAACCGCTTAACCTGGAGGTAGAGGAAAAGATCATCGGCCCGGATAGAGCCGGTCAACAGGTGACACCCCGCCGGAGGATGTTACCCATGCTGGCAATCTTCATTCTGATGACCGAAACCCTGGGTTTGGCGAGCTTAATCACCAATGAAATTGAATCCGGCACTTTACGCGCCCTGCTGGTCACACCTTTGCGAGTAGGCGGTCTGTTTCTCAGCAAGGGAATCACGGGGGTCAGCCTGGCATTCGGCCAGGTGGTGCTCTTGCTGGCGGTGACCGGCGGACTGATCGAACAACCCTTGCTGGTACTGGTCACCGTTTTGTTGGGCGGGTTGCTGGTCGCCGCGATTGGCTTCCTGATCTCTTCGGTAGCGCGAGATATCATGTCGGTGATGGGTTGGGGCATTTTAGGAATGGTCTTACTGGCGATTCCTGCATTTAATGTCCTGATTCCCGGATTGGTCTCAAACTGGATTAAGGTGTTGCCTTCTTACTATCTGGTGGATACGATCTACCGGGTGACGAATCTGGGTGCAGGCTGGGCTGAGGTAGCGCAGAACCTGTGGATCTTATTGGCCGCATCCAGCCTGTTATTCGCCCTGGGGATGTATACTCTGAGCAGGAGATTGCAATGAACATGCGGCGGATATTTGCCTTATTAGGAAAAGAAATCGTCAACGGACCGAAAAACTTCATCTTTATTTTTGCCCTGGTCATTCCGCTGGTGCTGAGCCTGATTGTCAACCTGTTATTCGGAACGATCTTCAACCAGCAGGCGCGATTAGGTGTGGTGGATCATGGCTCTTCCCAGCTTCTGGCATGGATGCAGGAGATGGAAGCTGTAAAAGTCAACGAGTATGATAATGATCGAGAGCTGGTCGATGCCGTCCAACGCGGCGCGCTGGATATCGGCATTGTGCTCGACCCCGACTTCGATCAGCAACTCAGCGCTGAGAACGTGGTACGGTTGAGCGCTTATGTCTGGGGTGAAAGCCAGCTGAAAAACCGCACCGTGCTTGGGGTTGCCCTGGTGCAGGTCGTCCGCCAGATTGCCGGTCAGGAGACTCCGCTGGAAATCGAGCAGATAATGGTAGGAGAAGGCGCCAGTTTACCCTGGGAGAAACGCCTGTTCCCCTTACTGGTGTTAATCACCGTGTTATTAGGAGGGCTGATGCTTCCCGCCACGTCACTGGTGGAGGAGAAACAAAAACGCACCCTGGTTGCCTTAAACATAACCCCGGCCACTCTGGGGGAAGTGTATCTGGTGAAAGGTATTCTGGGAGTGCTGCTCAGCATGTTCATGGGATTTATGCTGCTCCTCATGAACCAGGCTTTTGGCAACCAGCCAGGTTTACTCAGCCTGGTTTTATTGCTGGGAGCCATCTTTGCCAGCACGATCGGAATTTTGTTGGGCAC
>JAGUYX010000249.1 GCA_020061145.1 Anaerolineales bacterium
CTGCATTACCTCTGGGAGCGGCCGTCGAAATTGAGGCCATTGCCATGCTGGGTGAATAACGCGCAGCCGGGGGTTTTTGTGGTAAATTTACCTGCCGGTTAAGGTCGCCTTACTCCGGGTAGAATTCTCCACCAACATGCTCCAGCCGACCTTTCGCCGGTAGTTGCCTTTATGCCCGAATCCCCCGCCGTTTCCATTATTATTCCTTGCTTCAATGAGCAAGCCACCATATCCCTGTTGCTGGACGCCATTCGACAGCAAACCTTTCCGCTTGACCGGCTGGAAGTTGTGATTGCGGATGGCATGTCCACGGACCGGACACGGGATGTGATTCTGGAGTATCAGGCCGCTAATCCCGAACTAAGGCTGTGCGTTGTGGACAATCCGGCCAGGGTAATCCCGGCCGGGTTGAATCTGGCGCTTGAGGCAGCTCAGGGCGACATCATTATCCGCCTGGATGCCCATTCTGTCCCGCGCCCGGATTATGTACAACGCTGTGTGGCTGCCCTCCAGGCCGGCCTGGGTGAGAACGTCGGTGGAGTATGGGAGATCCAACCCGGCGGAAAAGGTGGGATGTCCCGGGCAATTGCCGTGGCTGCCGCCCATCCATTGGGGGTTGGAGATGCTCGTTACCGGTATACCAACCGGGCGGGTGAGGTGGATACTGTTCCCTTTGGAGCTTACCGGCGAGATTTCGTTCAAAATCTGGGGAAGTATGACGCTACACTGTTGACCAACGAGGATTACGAGCTGAATGTGCGGATTCGCCAGGCTGGCGGGCGTATTTATCTTGACCCCGATATTCGCTCGACGTATTTTGCTCGCCCGACACTGGCAAGCCTGATCCGCCAGTATTGGCGATACGGCTACTGGAAATTCCGCATGCTACAGAAATACCCCCAAACGTTGCGATGGCGACAGGCAATGCCTCCGGTTTTTGTAGCTGGCCTGATCCTTGTATTCGTAGCTGGTTTATGGTGGCGACCTGCCTGGTTTATATTGGTTTTCGGGCTGGCGATTTACTTCCTGGTTTTACTGGCGGTTGGTTTATTACTTGCACTGCGCCAGAAAGACCCCGCGCTTTTGTGGGGTGTTCCGCTGGCGATCCTGGCTATGCACATCACCTGGGGAGCGGGATTTTTGTGGAGCGCTTTACGGGCGGTGATAGGTAAATAACCGGGCAACCTTGTTTGGACGAATAGTCTCTTTTTCTGTATTCACATAGATTGCCATAAACAGGTATGATTAAAAGTAATCGGTGAAAAGACGTATACCAGGTAGGTTTAACTCTTGGCGCTGATTGCCAGGCAAACTGTAGTATCCGCGAAATCTGTTTGATTCCTGCTGCTGGTTTGCCAGGGACGAAGAATAATTTGAAAGTAACCACAATTATGGCTCACGCAAAACCTGTCACCACTACCAGACCCTGGCGTTTTCGCCCTGCGGAACGCCGGACTTTATTGTTATTGGGTGATTTGCTGGTAGGCGCGATTGCACTGGGAATCTCGATTTATTTTTGGGCGATTGGCGACCAATGGTTGGGGGTTTCGGTGGATTTTATCCGCGAACGGATTCCATTCTGGTTCTTCTTTTTACCCTTGATCTGGGTGCTGCTTTTACTGGAACTCTACGATGTGCAGCGCGCCGGAAACTGGCGGGCAACCATCCAGGGGGTCGGCACTGCAGTGATTATGGGTATCGTCCTCTATCTTGCCTTGTTTTTTTATTTTACGGACCCGCCTCGTTCTTTGCTCCCCCGGCGGGGTGTTGCGGCATATGTGCTTATTGCGCCGCTCTTAACGCTCGGCTGGCGTTGGTTGTACATCCGCCTGTTTACCACGCCTCAATTTATGCGCCGTATGCTGCTGGTTGGGGCGGGTGAAACCGGACATGCGATATTACAGGTTTTCAAACAATTGTGGCCACCGCCATTCTACATTGTGGGTTTGATCGATGATGACCCGCAGAAAATTGACCAGGAAATAGCAGGATATCCGGTCTTAGGCACTAGCGTTGATTTACCCGTTATTATCCAGACCCAGAATATTTCCGATATCCTGGTGGCGATCTCGGGCGAAATGGAAGGGCAGATGTTTCAATCCTTGCTCGATGCCCAGGAAATGGGTGTGGAAATTACCCGTATGCCGGTTATGTATGAAGAATTGCTCGATCGTGTGCCAATTGAACACCTGGATGCTAACTGGATTTTACGCTCCTTCGTGGATGATGCTCGTGTCAGCGCATTTTATACCCTGGGGAAACGCCTGTTGGATCTTCTGGGAGGTCTGGCAGGTACATTGATTCTGCTCGTGGTTTTTCCTTTTGTCTCACTGGCGATATTATTGGATACCGGATGGCCGATTTTTTATTCACAGGCCAGGCTTGGCAGAGGCGGGCGATTATACAACATCATCAAATTCCGTACCATGATCCAGAACGCCGAAGCGGATGGGCAGGCCCGCTGGGCTAAAGAAGACGATGAACGCGCCACGCGGGTAGGTAAATTTTTACGAAAAACCCATATCGATGAAATCCCCCAATTTCTCAATGTCCTGAGCGGTGAAATGAGCCTGGTTGGGCCGCGTTCCGAACGCCCCGAGCTGGTGGAGCATTTCCAGCAACACGTACCCTTTTACCGGGCGCGTTTACTGGTCAAGCCCGGTATCACCGGCTGGGCGCAGGTAAATTTTGGTTACGCTTCCACCATTGAGGAAACCAAAACCAAGCTGGAATATGACCTCTACTATATCAAGCACCGTAACATGCTTATGGACCTGATCATCCTTTTGCGCACACCCTGGACGATGTTGGGGTTTCGGGGTCGTTAGGCGGCACGTTACGGGTTGATTTCCATCGCAGACGAATTGGATTTGATAGAATATTGTCAATGAGATCCCGTTTTTCGATTCGCAATCGTTATTTACTCCTGGGGGATTTGGTGTTGATCACCGTAGCTGTTTTCGGCAGCTTTGGCATGCGCCTGGAGTTTGGCGGCCTCTTTCTGTACTACCTGCCCCAGACGCTCTGGATGGCTGCGCTTTCGTTGATCATCAAACCGGTAGTTTTCTGGCGCTTTGGCCTGTACCGGCGCGTTTGGGCTTACGCCAGCACCCGCGAGCTGATGCTTATCTTTGCTGCCGTCAGCACAGCCTCCGTATTTCTCTCCCTGGCTATTATCCTGCTCACCACTATCCAGCAGGCGATCCTGCCATTTTATCGGGGGTTTCCCCGTTCGTCTCTGGCAATTGATTGGTTGTTGACGCTCTTGCTGGTGGGTGGTTTGCGTTTTGCCTTGCGACTCCTGGCAGAAAGCCAGTCCCAACCACGCCCGGTGCGCGGTCGGGTCTTGCGGGTGCTGGTGGTGGGTGCAGGCGATGCGGGCGCATTGGTGGTGCGGGAGCTGCAAAAAAATCCACAGATGAACATGACCCCCATCTGTTTTGTGGATGATGACCCGGTCAAGCAAAAACAGCGTATCCACGATGTGCCTGTCGCTGGAAAACTGAGTGATATCCCCCGGTTGATCGATGGGCGTGGCATTGATGAAGTGATCATTGCCATTCCAAGCGCAGGTGGAGAAGTTTTGCGCCGGGTGATCGATATCTGTCGCAGGAAAGGCATTCCCTCCCGCACCATGCCGGGAATTTATGAATTAATCGGCGGTAAAGTGAGCGTAAACCGCCTGCGTGAGGTGGAAATTTCTGACTTACTAAGGCGCGCCCCGGCGACAATTGACAATGAGCGCGTGGGCACAATCTTGAGTGGAAAACGTGTCATGGTGACCGGTTCTGGCGGCTCGATCGGACGCGAGCTTTGCCGCCAGATTGCGCGCTGGCGACCAGCCTCATTAATTTTGCTCGGTCATGGTGAAAACAGCATTTTCGAAATTTATGATGAGCTCCAGGAAATTTATCCTTCTCAGGCGATCAGCCCGGTTATCGCCGATGTGCGTGATCTCGATCGCATGGAATCGGTGTTCGAAAACCACCGTCCGCAACTGGTATTTCACGCTGCTGCTCACAAGCATGTCCCCCTGATGGAAGCCAATATCGAAGAAGCAGTGACCAATAATATCCTGGGTACGCGCAATGTGGTCGAGTTATCCTTAAATTTTGATGTCGAAAGACTGATTCTGATCTCAACCGATAAGGCTGTCAGCCCGTCCAGCGTCATGGGGGCGACCAAGCGCATGGCGGAGTTGCTGGTACTGGACGCCGCCCATCGATCGGGTCGCGAATATTCGGTAGTGCGCTTCGGGAATGTCCTGGGCAGCCGGGGTTCAGTGGTGCCGAATTTTAAAAAACAGATCGCCCGAGGGGGTCCGATAACCATTACCCATCCGGAGATGAAGCGCTATTTTATGACCATCCCTGAAGCAGTTCACCTGACCTTGCAGGTCATGACCAATGGTCAGGGCGGTGAAGTCTATGTACTGCGCATGGGCGAGCAGGTACGCATTCAGGATCTTGCCGAAGATTTAATCCGCCTATCAGGTCTGGAGCCAGGCAAAGACATCGAAATTGTGTTCACCGGGATTCGTCCAGGTGAAAAATTGAGTGAAGAGCTATGGGATAAATGGGCACATTATGAACCCACCTCCCACCCGGATATCGTTCATCTGGCGGATGAAGATGTGCTCAGCGGGTTACCTCTGATGAGCGTTGTGGATGACCTGATTCATCTGGCCCGCGAAGGAGATGCTGAAACGATTATCCGTATTCTTGATGAAGTTATCCCCGGGGCTGCGGTTCGAAGCACACCACCACCGGATATCACCAGCTTTATCTGACCTCACCGGAAATCAAATGGCAGAAGTTAACGCGGCAGAATGGGATGTTTTTTTACAGGGGCATTCCCACGTACACCTGTTGCAGACCTCAACCTGGGGTGAATTAAAAGCCAGTTTTGGCTGGCAGGCGTATCGCGTTACCAATGGTATGGCTGGGGCTCAAATTCTCTTTCGACCCCTGCCATTGGGATTCAGCCTGGCGTACATCCCCAAAGGGCCTGTAGGAGAAAACTGGCAGGAGCTGATCCCGGAAATCGATGCGGTCTGTCGCAGTCGTCGGACTGCTTTTTTACGCCTCGAGCCAGATTTATGGGAGAGTCCCGGAGAGAATCTGACCATACCTGATGGTTTCCTGCAGGGGAATCATCCGGTGCAGCCCTTACGAACGATCATTATCGATCTATCCTTCCCTGAAACAGAGCTGTTGCGGCGTATGAAGCAAAAAACTCGCTACAACATCCGTTTGGCTGAAAAAAAAGGAGTGGCGGTACACGCCAGCCAGGATATAAAACGGTTTTACGAGATACTTCAGACAACAGGAAAACGGGATGGATTTGGCGTGCATAGTCTGGAATATTATCAGCAGGTATACGACTTATTTCACCCACAGGGAGCCTGTGAGCTGTTACTGGCGGAGATAAACGACCAGCTTCTCGCCGGACTGATGGTTTTTCGCCACCAGCAACGCGCCTGGTATTTTTACGGCGCGTCGAGCGAGGAACATCGCAACTTGATGCCCACTTATTTATTGCAGTGGGAAGCCATACGCTGGGCAAAATCCCAGGGATGCACTGAGTACGATCTGTGGGGAATTCCTGATTATGACGAGTCGTTTCTGGAAGCGGAATTTCCCAATCGTTCCGATGGTTTGTGGGGCGTGTATCGCTTTAAGCGTGGTTTTGGCGGAGTGATTCAACGTGGAGCCGGTCCATGGGACAGGGTTTACCATCCATTGCTCTATTCACTTTATCGTAAATGGGCGCGGGGGGAATCCTGAATGCACAGGCAGAATTTTTCCGGCAGTGCCTCAGACTGGAACGATCTTGTCGCCCAATTTCCCTCCCCCCATTTTTTACAGACGGATGAGTGGGGCAAGATTAAATCTGCTTATGGATGGTCGGTAAGACGCTATGTCTGGGGGGAAAAGCAAGGATCTCCCTGGGCAGCCGCACAGGTATTGGAAAGAGAGATCCGCCTGCCTGTTTTGCCGGTCAAATTCAGGGTGCAATATATCCCACGCGGACCGTTGGTGAAGGACTGGTCAAATTTCGCCGGTTATCAACAGGTGCTGCAAGACTTAATTTCATCGGCCAGGGAGCGTGAGGTTATCTCACTAAAAATCGACCCCGAAGTACCGATGAGTTTTGGTGAACC